>CAINDZ010000448.1 GCA_903847545.1 uncultured bacterium
ACCGACACGCTGCCGGGGCCGGCCCTGACCTGCGTGCCGCTGCCCGGGGGCGCGGGCACGCTCGGCGTGCTGGCCATCCGCGCCGCCGTGCCGGGCGCGCTCGCCCTGGAACAGCGCCGGTTCCTGGAGGCGTTCGCGGGCCAGACGGCCCTGGCGCTCGAGCGCGCCCGACTCGTGGTCGAGGGCCGCGCGGCCGAGTCGCGCGCCCGCGCCGAGGAGACGCGCAGTTCGCTGCTCAGCGCCGTCTCGCACGACCTCCGCACGCCGCTGGCGGCGATCACCGGCGCCGGCACGACGCTGCGGGACGGCGGCGAGCGCCTGGACCTGCCACAGCAGGCGGAGCTGCTGGGCACCATCTGCTCCGAAGCCGAGCACATGGAGCGCCTCATCACGAACATCCTGAACATGGCGCGCGTGCAGTCGGACAGCGTGAAGCCGCGTCGGGAGTGGGTGCTCATCGAGGAGATCGTCGGCTCCGCGCTCGGCCGCCTGGACCATCGCCTGCGGGGGCATCGCGTCGCGACCGACCTGCCCCTGGACCTGCCGCTGGTCCTGGTGGACCCGCTGCTGGTCGAGCAGGTGTTCGTCAACCTGATCGACAACGCGGCCCGGTACGGCGACGGGACCATCGAGGTCACGGCCGGCGCGGCGAACGGCTCGCTGACCTTCGCCGTCGCGGACCGGGGCCCCGGACTGACGCCGGGCCTCGAGGACCGCGTCTTCGAGAAGTTCTACCGCGCGCCCGGGACCGTGGGCACGGGAACGGGCCTGGGACTCGCCATCTGCCGGGGCATCGTCACCGCGCACGGCGGCGTGATCACCGCGGCCAACCGCCCGGGTGGCGGCGCGGTGTTCACCGTTGTGCTGCCGGCCGGCGAGGCGCCGCCGGTCATCGAGCCGGAAGGGAACCTGCCATGACCACCACGGGCCCGATTGTCCTCGTCGTCGAGGACGAGACGCCGATGCGCCGCTTCCTCCGCACCGCGCTGACGGCGCAGGACTACCGCGTCCTGGAGGCCGCCTCGGGCCGCGAGGCGCTCGGCATGGCGACGACGCACAATCCCGAGGTCATCCTGCTGGACCTCGGGCTGCCCGACGGCGACGGCATCGACCTCGCCCGCGAGATCCGGGAGTGGAGCCGGGTCCCGATCATCGTCATCTCGGCGCGCGGGCGCGAGGACGACAAGGTGGCCGCCCTCGACGCGGGCGCCGACGACTACCTGACCAAGCCCTTCGGCGTGAATGAGCTCCTGGCCAGGCTGCGCGTGGCGCTAAGGCATGCGGCCCACAGCGGCGCCGCGGACGACAGCGAGGTCCTCGAGCAGGGGCCCGTCCGGATCGACCAGCCGCGCCGCCAGGTGACCGTCGAGGGTCGCGACGTCCACCTGACGCCCATCGAGTACCGGCTGCTGGTCCTGATGGCCCGCAACGCCGGCCGCGTGCTGACGCACAGGCAGATCCTGAAGGAGGTCTGGGGGCCCTCGCACGCCGACCAGACGCACTACCTGCGCGTGTTCATGGCGCAGCTCAGGCGCAAGATCGAGGCCGACCCCGCCTGCCCGCGGCTGGTCGTGACCGAACCGGGCGTCGGCTACCGCATGCGCGAGGACTGACCCGCCGCCTGCAGACGATCTGGTTGCAGGTTGTCGAGCTCCAGCTTGTCGAGTTCCAAATTGACCAGCAGCACGTTCACGCGCGGCTCGCCCAGGAACCCGAGCGTGCGCCCCTCGATGCGGCTCCTGATCACGCCCTCCACCGTGGCCGGCGGCCAGCCGCGCGCGGCGGCGATGCGCGGCACCTGCCACAGGGCCGCCGCCGGGCCCAGGTGCGGGTCGAGGCCGCTGCCCGACGCGGTGACCAGTTCCACCGGCACGGGACCCGGGGCCCCGGGATTCGCGTCCCGCAGGCGCGCCATGTCCGCGGTCACCCGCTCGCGCAGCTTCCGCGAGGTCGGCCCGAGGTTGGAGCCGCCGGACGCCGTCGCGTCGTAGCCCGCGCCGGCCGCCGACGGCCGCGGCTGCAGGTTCCCCGCCTGCGCGAATCCCTGCCCAACCAGCAGCGAGCCCACCGCGACGCCGTCCCGCGTCACGATGCTGCCGCCGGCCCGAACCGGCATGAACAGGCGGGCCAGGCCGGTGACCGCCAGGGGATAGGCCAGCCCGGTGATCACCAGCGTCACCAGCGCCATGCGCAGCGACGTCACGAAGTGCGACTTCATGTCCGCTCCCTTCAGGCCAGCCCGGCCGCGGCCAAGGCCACGTTGATGACCATATCGATCAGCTTGATGCCCACGAACGGCGCAATCACGCCACCAACGCCGTAGACCAGCAGCGACCTCCGCAGCAGCGCGGCCGCGCCCAGCGGGCGATACCGCACGCCGCGCAGCGCGAGCGGGACCAGCGCGATGATCACGAGCGCGTTGAAGACCACCGCCGAGAGAACGGCGCTCAGGGGCGAAGCCAGCCGCATCAGGTTCAGGGCGCCGAATTCCGGGTACGCCGCCACGAACAGCGCCGGCAGGATCGCGAAATACTTGGCGACGTCGTTGGCGATGGAGAACGTCGTCAGGCACCCGCGCGTCATCAGCAGCTGCTTTCCGACCGCGACCACCTCGAGCAGCTTGGTCGGGTTGCTGTCGAGGTCGACCATGTTGCCGGCCTCGCGCGCGGCCTGCGTGCCCGAGTTCATCGCGATCGCGACGTCGGCCTGCGCCAGGGCGGGCGCGTCGTTCGTGCCGTCGCCCGTCATCGCCACGAGCTTGCCCTTGGCCTGCTCGGCCCGGATCAGGGCCAGCTTCATCTCCGGGCTGGCCTCGGCCAGGAAGTCGTCGACGCCGGCCTCGGCGGCGATGGCCGCGGCGGTCAGGGGGTTGTCCCCGGTGATCATGATCGTGCGCAGCCCCATCGCGCGCAGTTGCGCGAAGCGCTCCGGCAGGCCGCCCTTGACCACGTCCTTCAGGCGCACCACGCCCAGCACGCGCGCATCGTCGGCCACCGCGAGCGGCGTCCCCCCGGCGCGGGCGACCTCCGCGGCCGCCTGCGCGACGTCCGCCGGCATCTCGCCGCCGAGCGAGCGCACCCACGCCGCGACGGCGTCCGTCGCGCCCTTGCGGATCCGCCGCCCGCCGACGGCGCAACCGGACATGCGGGTGGCGGCCGTGAAGGGGATGAATGCGACATCGGCGCTCGTGAACTCCCGGCTCCGCAACCCGAACTGGTCCTTCGCGAGCACGGCGATCGAGCGACCTTCGGGCGTCTCGTCGGCCAGGCTCGCCAGCTGGGCGGCCTCGGCCAGTTCCGCCGCCCCAACGGAGGACGCCGGCAGGAACTCGGTCGCCATGCGATTGCCCAGCGTGATGGTGCCGGTCTTGTCCAGCAGGATCGTGTCCACGTCGCCGGCGGCCTCTACCGCGCGCCCGCTCAGTGGGATCACGTTGTGCCGGATCAGCCGGTCCATGCCGGCGATGCCCACGGCCGACATCAGCCCGCCGATCGTCGTGGGGATCAGGCAGACCAGGAGCGCTACGACCACCGGCAGCGACAGGCGGAGCCCCGAATAGGACGCCAGCGGCACCAGCGTCACGCACGCGATGAGGAAGATGATCGTCATCCCCGTCAGCAGCACGTGCAGCGCGATCTCGTTGGGCGTCTTCTGCCGCCGCGCGCCCTCGACAAGGGCAATCATCCGGTCGAGGAACGACTCGCCCGGGTCCGAGACGATCCGCACGACGATGCGGTCGGACAGCACCCGCGTACCGCCGGTGACCGCCGACCGGTCGCCGCCGCTCTCGCGGATCACGGGCGCCGACTCGCCCGTGATCGCCGACTCGTCCACGCTGGCGATGCCCTCGACGACTTCGCCGTCGCGCGGCACCAGTTCGCCGGCCTCCACCACGACTGTATCGCCCCGGCGCAGCGCCTCCGCCGGCACGCGCTCCTCGCGACCGCCCAGCAGCCGGCGCGCCACCGCGCCTTCCCGGATGCCGCGCATCGCGGCCGCCTGGGCCTTGCCGCGCCCCTCGGCCAGGGCCTCGGCGAAATTCGCGAAGACCACCGTGAACCACAGCCACAGCGTCACGCCCCCGGTGAACCAACCGGGCTGCGCGGGCGTCCCGGAACCGAGCGCATCGCGCAGCCAGGCCAGGGTCGTCAGTACGCAGCCGACCTCGACCACGAACATCACGGGGTTGCGGACCATGACCCGCGGGTCCAGCTTGCGGAAGCCGTCGCGGACGGCCCCCCGCAACAAGGGACCGTTCCACGCCGAGGTCGGGCCGCCGGGCTTCTCGCTCATGTTCAGAACACCTTTCCGGCCTGCGCCAGGCACTGCTCGACGACCGGCCCGAGCCCCAGCGCGGGGAAGAAGGTCAGGGCGCCCACGATGACCAGGATCCCGACCAGGAGCAGGGCGAACAGGGCCCCGCCGGTGGGCAGTGTCCCGGGGCCGGGGGGCACGGGCTTCTTGGCCGCCAGGCTGCCGGCGATGGCCAGCACCGGCAGCATCATGAGGAAGCGTCCGGCCAGCATCACCAGGCCGAGCGTCACGTTGTACCAGCCCGTGTTGGCGCCCAGCCCGGCGAACGCCGACCCGTTGTTGGCGGCGGCGCTGGTGTAGGCGTAGAGGATCTCGCTGAGGCCGTGCGGGCCCGCATTGCCCAACGTCACCAAGCCGTGCGGCGAGACCGCCGCCCACGCCGCGAAGGCGAGGATCGACAGGGGGAAGACCAACACGTAGAGCATGGCCAGCTTCATCTCGCGCGTCTCGACCTTCTTGCCCAGGTACTCCGGCGTCCGGCCGACCATCAGTCCGGCGATGAACACCGACAGCAGCGCCATCACCAGGATCCCGTACAGGCCGGCGCCCACGCCGCCGAAAACGACCTCGCCCAGCTGCATGTTGAACAGCAACGCCAGCCCGCCCAGCGGCTGGAAGCTGTCGTGCATCGCGTTGACCGCGCCGCAGGAGGCGTCGGTGGTCATCGTCGCGTAGAGCGCGGAGTTCGCGATGCCGAAGCGCACCTCCTTGCCCTCGAGGTTCCCGGCGCCTGCGGCCACACCCGGCACGCTGGCGGCAGGATTGTCGATCGACTCGGCCCGGTAGGTGACCGCGACGCCCGCCGCGAAGAGGATCGCCATGGCGGCGAACAGGGCCCAGCCCTGGCGCCGGTCGCCGGCCAGGCGCCCGAAGACGTGGGTCATGCCGGCGGGGATCGCGAAGATCATCAGCATCGAGAGCAGGTTCGTGAACGGGTTCGGGTTCTCGAACGGGTGCGCGGCGTTGGCGTTGAAGAACCCGCCGCCGTTGGTGCCCAGCTGCTTGATCGCCTCCTGCGACGCGACCGGCCCCATGGGCAGGACCTGCCGGGCCCCTTCCAGCGTCGTCACGTCCCGATAAGGGGCAAGGTTCTGGATCACGCCCTGCGAGACGAACACGAGCGCAACGACGAGGCTCAGCGGCAGCAGCACGTACACGGTGGCGCGCGTCAGGTCCTCCCAGAAGTTGCCGATCCTGCCGTCGCGACCATCCCGCGTCAGGCCGCGCGCCAGCGCCATCGCCACGCCCAGGCCGGCCGCCGCCGAGATGAAGTTGTGCCAGGCCAGGCCCGCCATCTGCGTCAGGTAGCTCATCGTGGCCTCGCCCGCATATCCCTGCCAGTTCGTGTTGGTCGTGAAACTGGCGGCGGTGTTGAAGGCCGAGGCCGCGCCGACCGGTCCGAGGTGTTGCGGATTGAACGGCAGCACATGTTGCAGGCGCTGGATCGCGAAGGTGACGACGAGCGTCACCGCGCTGAACACGAGCAGCGCGCCGGCGTAGCCGCGCCAGTCCTGTTCGCGACGGTCGACGCGGCCCTGGCGGTACACGAGCCGCTCCAGCCAGCCCAGCGGCCGCGACAGGACGTGCCGCCGGCCCTCGAGCACCTGGTGGAGAAACGCCCCCAGCGGTCGCGTCATCGCCAGGACCAGGGCGCCGGTGAAAAGGATCTGCAGCCAGCCGTTCCAGGTCACGACAACCTCCCGCTAGAAGCGTTCCGGCCTGAGCAGGGCATAGACCAGGTAGCCGACCAGCAGCAGCGCCAGCGCCAGTCCCACGACATCGTCCACGTTCATCGGCGGCTCCCTGGTTGCGGCACGGTTCCCTGCGTCGCCACCGATGATAGGAACGAGGACATCAAACGGAGGTCAGGACTCCCGCCTGGGGCATCAGGATCGTGTGCGGAATGAGCGGGGCCGGCGGGCTGCGGGTGGGGCGGATCCTGGCGCCACCTGCCCCCTTGCGCCCGGTCCCGGCGCAGGCTAGTCTCTGCCTTCACCGTCGGCCGCCGGGTGCGGCCGGAAATCCGGGATTCCCGAGCGCCTCGCGAGGCCCAACCCCATGCAAACCGGCGCCATCCTGCCCGCCCTCAACGCCGCGCGTTTCCTGCCCGAGGTGATCGGCGCCATCGGTGCCGCCCAGCCCGGGTGCCGGATCCTCGTGGTCGACGACGGCAGCACCGACGGCA
>CAINDZ010000449.1 GCA_903847545.1 uncultured bacterium
CCCGAACGCTCCGCCCTGCCCGCTGGTCGCGCAGGTTCCGGGGCGAGGAGGCGACCCGACCTCATGTCTTCCGACACCAGCGAAATCATCCGGCAGGATGACGTTACCATCCGCTTCGCCGGCGACTCCGGCGACGGCATGCAGCTGACCGGCACCCAGTTCACCGACACCACGGCGCTGGTCGGCAACGACCTGGCGACGTTCCCCGACTTCCCGGCCGAGATCCGGGCCCCGGCCGGCACGCGCGCCGGCGTGTCGGGCTTCCAGATCCACTTCAGCTCGGCGGACATCTACACGCCGGGCGATGCGCCGGACGTGCTGGTGGCGATGAACCCGGCCGCGCTGGTCATCAACTACAAGGACCTGAAGCCGGGCGGCATCATCGTCGTGAACACGGGGTCGTTCACCGAGAAGGACCTCGAGCGCGCCGACTGCAAGACGAACCCGCTGACCGACGGCTCGCTGTCGGGCTACCGGGTCATCCAGGAGGACATCAACCAGCGCACGATCGAGGCGCTGGCCGGTTCGCCCCTGGGCAAGAAGGACGTGCTGCGCTGCAAGAACTTCTTCACGCTCGGCATGATGTACTGGCTGTTCAGCCGCCCCATCGAGCCCACGCTCGAGTGGCTCGAGGAGAAGTTCGGCAAGAAGCCGGACCTGCTCGACGCCAACACGCGCGCGCTGAAGGCCGGCTACAACCACGGCGAGCTGCTGCGGCTGTTCCAGGGCCGCTACGAGGTGCCGAAGGTCGACAACGTCGAGCCGGGCACCTACCGCAACATCAACGGCAACCAGGCGGTCGCCCTGGGCCTGGTCGCGGGCGCCGATTTGGCGGGCCTCAAGGCCTTCCTGGGCTCGTACCCGATCACGCCGGCCACCGACATCCTGCAGTACATGTCGGTCATGAAGAACCACGGCGTCATCACGTGCCAGATGGAGGACGAGATCGCCGGCATCTGCACGGCCATCGGCGCCTCCTTCGCCGGCCACCTGGGGATCACCACGACCTCGGGCCCGGGCCTGGCGCTGAAGACCGAGGCCATGGGCCTGGCGGTCATCACCGAGCTGCCTCTGGTCATCGTCAACGTGCAGCGCGGCGGCCCGTCGACCGGCCTGCCGACGAAGGTGGAGCAGGCCGACCTGCTGCAGTCCATCTTCGGTCGCAACGGCGAGGCGCCGATCCCGGTCATCGCCTGCTCGTGCCCGGCCGACGCCTTCGAGTGCGCCGTCGAGGCGTGCCGCATCGCGGTCGAGTACATGACGCCGGTGATCCTGCTCAGCGACAACTACATCGCCAACGGCGCCGAGCCCTGGAAGCTGCCGGCCATCGAGGACCTGCCGCGCTTCGAGGTCAAGTTCGTGACCGACCCCGAGGGCTACACGCCGTACGTGCGTGACGCCAAGCTGGCGCGCGCGTGGGCCAAGCCCGGCACGCCCGAGCTGATGCACCGCATCGGCGGCCTCGAGAAGCACGCCGTGACGGGCAACGTCTCGTACGACCCGGACAACCACCAGGTCATGTGCGAGACGCGCTTGGCCAAGGTGATGGGCATCCGCGAGTCGATCCCGACGCCGACGTACCACGGCCCGGACGCGCCGGACCTGCTGGTCGTGTCGTGGGGCTCGACGTACGGCGCCACGCGCAGCGCGGTCGAGGCCCTGCAGAAGGAAGGCTGCCGCATCGGTCGCGTGCACATGCGCCACATGTACCCGCTGCCGCACGGCCTGCCGGAGATCTTCGCCAGCGCGCGGCGCATCATCGTTCCCGAGATGAACTTCGGGCAGCTGGCGCGCCTGCTGACCAGCGAGTACCCGCAGTTCAAGTTCGAGCAGCACTACAAGGTCAAGGGCAAGCCCTTCTTCGCGCCCGAGCTGAAGGCGCACTTCCGCAAGATCCTGGAGGAGATGGCATGAGCGAGCTCCAGCAACTGAAGGCCAAGGACTTCAAGTCCAACCAGGAGATCCGGTGGTGCCCGGGCTGCGGCGACTATTCGATCATCGCCGGCGTCCAGGCCGTGCTGGCGGACATCGGCGTCGCGCGCGAGAACGTGGTCATGGTGTCGGGCATCGGCTGCTCCAGCCGCTTCCCGTACTACATGGAGACCTACGGCTTCCACGGGATCCATGGCCGCGCGAACGCGATCGCGACCGGCGTGAAGGTGGCCAACCCCGACCTGCAGGTCTGGGTCATCACCGGCGACGGCGACGGCCTGTCGATCGGCGGCAACCACATGATCCACTCGCTGCGGCGCAACGTGGACCTGAAGATCATCCTGTTCAACAACGAGATCTACGGCCTGACCAAGGGCCAGTACTCGCCGACGTCGCCGCAGGGCCTCAAGACGAAGACGTCGCCCTTCGGCTCGGTTGATGCGCCCTTCAACCCGCTGCAGCTGGCCCTCGGCTCGGGTTCCACGTTCGTGGCCCGCACCCTGGACACCCAGCCCAAGCACATGAAGGAAGTCCTGGCGGCGGCCGCGGCCCACAAGGGCTCGGCGTTCGTCGAGGTCTGGCAGAACTGCGTCATCTTCAATGACGGCGCGTTCAAGGACTGGACCGACAAGGCCACGCGCGACGAGCAGACGATCATGCTGCAGCCGGGCCAGCCGATGGTGTACGGCAAGGACCAGGACAAGGGCCTGAAGATCGACGGCTTCGCGCTGAAGGTCGTCCCCGCGGCCGAGGCCTCGACCTGGGACCCGTCGGTGGATTCGGCCGGGCCGGCGTTCGTCATGACGCAGCTCGACAACGATCCGGCCATGCCGCGCCCGTTCGGCGTCTTCCGCTCGGTGCGGAAGCCGACGCTGGACGAGCTCGTGCACGAGCAGATCGGCTCCGTGACCGCCAAGCGCGGCCCGGGCGCCCTGA
>CAINDZ010000450.1 GCA_903847545.1 uncultured bacterium
GCGGGAACGACGCCGATCCCGGACGTGTTGATGTAGATCCCGTCGCACTGCCCGCGCCCGACCACCTTCGTGTCGCCCGTCACCACGCGCACGCCGGCCTGCTTCGCCGTTTCCTCCATCGAGCAGAGGATGCGGTGGAATTCGGCCAGCGGCAGGCCCTCTTCGAGCACGAACGCCACCGACAGCGCCTGCGGGCGCGCGCCCATCATCGCCACGTCGTTGACCGTGCCGCACACGGCCAGCGTGCCGATGTCGCCGCCGGGGAAGAACAGGGGCGTCACGACGAAGGTGTCGGTGCTGAAGGCGACGCGGCCGGCTGGCACATCGAGCAGGGCGCCGTCGTCGCGGGGCTCCAGCTCGGGGCTGGTGAAGCGCGGCAGGATCAGCCGCTCGAAGAGGTCCGCCGACAGGCGGCCGCCGGCGCCGTGGGCCATCTGGACCGTGTCGTGGTCCAGCTTCGGCAGGGGGCAGGTGAAGTTCGTGAAGTCGGGGCGGTCGCTCATGTCGTCGCCTTCCTGCCGTAGCGGAACCACGCCGCGCAGGCGCCCTCCGACGAGACCATCGTGGCGCCGAGCGGCGTCTGCGGCGTGCAGCGCGTGCCGAAGGCGGGGCAGTCGGCGGGCTTCACCAGGCCGCGCAGCACCTGGCCGCTGAGGCACTCGGCCGGCTCCTGCGGGGTGATGGCGCCGACGTCGAACTTCCGCTCGGCATCGTGGGCGGCGTACGCGGCGCGCAGCCGCAGCCCGCTCTGCGGGATGGTGCCGATGCCGCGCCACTTGCGGTCGCACACCTCGTACACCTGGTCGACAACCGCCTGCGCGGCGGGGTTGCCGTCCGGCTGCACGGCGCGCGCGTAGCGGTTGGCCACATGTGGCATGCCGGCCTCGAGCAGCTCGACCGCGTGCGCCAGGCCGTCGAGGATGTCGACGGGCTCGAAGCCCGTGGCCACGATCGGCACGCCGTACCGCGCCGCGATCGGCTCGTACATCCGCCAGCCGGCGATGGTGCAGACGTGGCCCGCGGCCAGGAAGGCGTCGACGCGGGTGCGGCTGTCGTCGAGGATGGCCGCCATCGCCGGCGGCACCAGCACGTGGCTGACCAGTTGGCTGTAGTTGGCCAGCCCCGCGTCGGCGGCCGCCTTGACGGCCATCGCGTTGCCGGGCGCCGTGGTCTCGAAGCCGACGGCCAGGAAGACGACCTCGCGGTCGGGGTTCTCCCTCGCCAGCGCCAGCGCCTCGAGCGGCGAGTACACCATGCGCACGTCGGCGCCGCGGCTGCGCGCCTCCAGCAGGCTGCCGCCGCTGCCGGGCACGCGCAGCATGTCGCCGAAGCTGGCGAGAATGACGTTCGGCAACGCGGCGATGGCCACGGCGCGGTCGATGGTCTCGAGCGGCGTCACGCACACCGGGCAGCCGGGGCCGTGCAGCAGCGTCAGGCCCGCGGGCAGCACCTGGTCGATGCCGTGCCGCATGATGCTGTGGGTCTGGCCGCCGCAGACTTCCATGATGGTCCAGGGGCGCGTGGTGATGCGCTTGAGCTTTTCGACCAGGGCGCGGGCCAGCGCGGGATCGCGGAACTCCTCGAGGTGCTTCATGCGCCGCCGCCCGCCGTGTCGTCGTCGGCCTCCATCAGCGCCGACAGGCGGGTCAGCTCACGGAGGCTGGCCTCGGCCTCGGCTTCGTCCAGCACCTGCAATGCGAAGCCGGCGTGCACGAGCACGTAGTCGCCCACCTGCGCGTCGGGCGTGTACGACACGCACGCAGTGGCCACGGCGCCCGCGTAGTCGATGCGGGCCATGGGCAGGTCGCCGTCCTGGTAGCGTTCGGTGATGCGGCCGGGGATGGCGAGGCACATGGGTGGGGGCTCCTGGTGCGGAAGGTGCAGAGGCACGCACTTGCAATGA
>CAINDZ010000451.1 GCA_903847545.1 uncultured bacterium
CGTCGCGCCAGGACACCTTGCCGGTGACGGGTGTGACGGCGTGCGCGCCCGAGGGATTCACCCAGCCGGGCACGTACCCCGCCCCGAACAGGAAGTCGAGCTGGTTGGCCGCGTCGGCCCCGGCGTACAGCGCCTGGGTGCCGGCCCCGGGGCACCCCTCCATGGTGGCGCACGAACGCAGGTTCGTCGCGTCGAGGCCGAAGCGCACGTTCTCGGGCCGGCCCTTGAAGAGCACCTTCCAGTGAACGAGGCGGACGGCACCCGTGCCGCAGCGCAGGCCCGGGTGGAAGCCCGCGGCGATGGTGCCGGACTCGGGGCCGACGTTCAGCGCCTTCGGGTCGGCGAAGTCCTGCCCGATGATGCTCGCCTCGGCGCCCTCGATCTTCAGCTTGAGCTCGATGCCGCCCACGCGCAGGAAGGCGTCGCCGTTGCGGGCCACCGGGTCCAGGTCGGTCAGCCACGCGGTGACGTCGATGACCGTCATGCCATTTGCCGGCTCGCCCGTGACCAGCGACTCGACGAGGGTGTCGCCCTCGGCGAACGAGAAGCGGATGAGCCCGTTCTCGCCGCACCAGGTCGAGGCCGCCGCCCGTCCGTGGGCCCCGAGGACCGCCAGGGCCGCCGTCGCCACGATCGCCATCCGCATGCCGCGCATCGCCGTCGCCTTTCCGCCGTCGCGCCCCGCGCGCCGGCTCAACTGCCCGTGCTGACGTAGTTGCGGACGCCGCGCCGCCACAGCAGCGCCGCGCCCCCGAAGACCAGGACGCCCACCAGCGGCGTCAGGAGCGCCACCTTGCCGAACCGCTCGCCGCCCACGAACCAGGCCGCCGGGTAGAAGGCCACCCACGCGAAGGGCAGCACGAAGGTCAGGAAGACCCGCACCGGCAGGCTGTAGATCGTGATCGGGTACCGGCTGAACCGGATCAGGTTGTAGACCGGCGGGGCCAGGCCCATCTTGTCCTCGAACCAGAAGCTGACCGTGGTGATGCCCAGGAACACGCCCAGGTAGACCAGGGCGGCGCCGGGCGCCAGCACAAGCAGCGCCAAGAGGTCTGTAACCCCGAAGTCGGCGCCGAGTTTCAACCCGGCGCCGGCCATGATGGCCAGCCCCAGGGCGATCTCGCTGAGCCCCGAGACGTTGAACGACTCGAAGATCACCTGGGCCAGGCTGCCCACCGGGCGCAGCAGCACCCTGTCGAACCGCCCCCCGACCAGGTATTCGTCGGCGAAGCCGTACAGGTTGACGCTGATGAGGTTGAACAAGCCCAGCGGCACCAGCGAGAACCCGTAGATGAACAGCACCTGCGGGTAGGTCCAGCCGTCCAGGGCGCGCACCTTGCTGAACATCACCCCCAGCACGGCCAGCTGGATGACCAGGCTGAACAACACGGCCAGGGTGTCGATGACGAAGTCGACGCGGTAGGCCAGGCGCATCTTGAGGAACTGCACGAAGTAGGCGCCGAAGATGCGGGCCTGCCAGGCGATGCGGGCACCGCGCGAGCGGTCGTCGCGGAAGGCGAAGCGCGTGGCGTCCGTCCCGGGGGTCGTGTTCTCCACGTCAGCCTCCCTGCACGGTGACGCGCCGCGTGGCCTGGCGCCAGATGAGGCGGGCCGCGACGGTCAGGCCCACCGCCCACGCGACCTGCAGCAGGATGCCGGAGACCAGCGCGGGGCCGGTCCGCTTGCCCAGGTAGATCATCACCGGCACGTAGCTGATGCACTGGAACGGCAGCCAGTTCACCGCGGCCTGGAACCAGGCCGGGAAGAACGTGAACGGGACGATGACGCCGGTCAGGAAGTCCATCCCGACCATCTGCGCGCGCAGCACGCCCTGGATGTTCTTCATCGCGAAGGCCAGGCAGCCGACGAGGAAGCCCATCTGGCTGTAGATGACCAGCGAGAGCGTGAAGCTGACGAGCGTCCACAGCAGCGCAGCCGCGCCGGCGGGGGCGCCGACGTGAAACACCGGCGCGACGACCAGCATGATCGGCACCGTGAACATGACGAGGCGGAAGCCGGCCTCGCCCACGGCCTCGGCCATCATCACCGACTGCAGGTGGAAGGGCTTGATGAGGTGCATGGCGATCTCGCCCTCGGACACCATGCGGGCCAGGTCGCGCGAGATGTTGTTGAAGTAGAGACTGCGGCCGATCCAGCTGACGGCCACGTAGGTGATCATCTCGCGCACGGTCAGGCCGCCGACGGTGGCGCCGAGGCCGTCGGCCGCGCGCCCCGCGTACAGCGCCAGGTACAGGTAGTAGTGGCCGGCGACGAAGACCGTGTAGCTGATGACGCCCGTGTAGTAGCGCAGGCGGTAGGCCAGGAACTTCAGGAAGGCCAGCCGGATGAAGTGGCCGTAGAGCCCCAGCGAGGCCAGCCGCGTGCGGCGCCAGGGGGCCAGGCCCGCGGTGACGGCGGCACCGGCGTTCACTGCGCGGCTCCCGCCCCGGGCTGGCCGGCGTTGCCGGCGGCGGCCTGGCGGTAGATCTCGCGGACCACTTCCTCGATGGGCTGCTCGGCGAGGTGCAGGTCCTGCACGGGACGGTCGTTCACCAGCAGGCGGATGACGTCGGCGGCGCGCACCTCGGCGCGGTTGAAGCGGGCGACGTGGCGCAGGCCGGCCTGTTCGTCCCAGGCCACCGGCAGGCCGGTCGTGACGGCGGCCAGGTCGGCGCTGGCCGCGGCGTCGCGCAGGTCGACCGACAGGCGCACGCTCTGCCCCACGCGCCGGCGCAGCTCGGCCAGCTCGCCGTCGAAGTGGACGCGGCCCTGGTCGATGATGATGACGCGCCGGCACAGCTGCTCGATGTCGCCCAGGTCGTGCGTGGTCAGGATGACGGTGACGCCCTCGCGCTCCTGCACGCCGCGCAGGAAGGCGCGGATGTTCTCCTTGGCCACGACGTCCAGGCCGATGGTGGGCTCGTCCAGGAAGAGCACGCGCGGGCGGTGCAGCAGCGCGGCGGCCAGGTCGCAGCGCATGCGCTGGCCCAGCGAGAGCTTGCGCACCGGCTGGCTGAGCAGCTTGCCGATGTCCAGCAGGTCGTCCAGCAGCTTCATCTGCCGGTCGTAGGTGTCGTCGTCCACCTCGTAGATCTTCTTCAGCAGGCGGAACGACTCGACCACGGCCAGGTCCCACCACAGCTGCGTGCGCTGGCCGAAGACGACGCCGATGTGGCGCGTGTACTGCTGGCGCTGGCGCCAGGGGACCATGCCGCCCACCTCGACCTCGCCCGAGGACGGGGTCAGGATGCCGGTGAGCATCTTGATCGTGGTCGACTTGCCGGCGCCGTTGGCGCCGATGTAGCCCACCATCTCGCCGGGCGGGATGTCGAACGAGACGCGGTCGACGGCGCGCAGGTCGCGACGCCGCGGGCGCACCAGGTCCTGCAGGCCGCCGCGCACGCCCTCACGGCGGTCGGTCAGCCGGTAGTCCTTGCAGAGGTCGCGGACGCGGATGAGCGGTTCCATCAGGCCTCTTCGTCCGCGTCGGCGCCGGCATCGTCGAAGTCGTCGTCGGTGTCGTCGTCGGCTTCCACGCCGGCGTCCGGGCCGGGCGCCGCCTGCAGGCCGGCCACCAGGTCGCGCACCTCGCGGTCGGTCTTCTCCAGCTTCTCGCGGCAGACCTGGATCAGCTCGACGGCGCGCGCCACCTCGACGCCGAGGCGGTCGATGTCGACGGCGTCCTGCTCGAGGCCCGCGAGGATCTCCTCGACCTCGGAGACGGCCTCACCGAAAGAGAGGCTCCTGGCCGGGGTTCGCTTCGGGCTTGGCTTTCTTTCCACCACTGTGGGCTCCCTTTCGGGTGGGGTCGCCGGACGATCCGTCCGGCGGCGGGTTGTCGTCGCCGGCGTCGACCCGGCTGGCCACCACGCCATCGCTGAAGCGCGTCAGCAGCGTGGTGCCGGCCGGCGCCGCGGCGGCGCTGGTCAGGATGCGGCCGTCGGCCGCGGTCGTGATCGTATAGCCGCGCGCGAGCAGGCGCGCGGGGTCGAGCAGGCGCGCCTGCGTGGCCAGCGCCAGGAGGCGGCGCTCGCGGTCGGCCAGCACGCGGCCCGGCTCGCGCTCGAGGCGCGCCACCTGCACCGCCTGGCGCTGGCGGGCAAGCTGCAGGCGCACTGCGACGCCGCCGCCAAGTAGGGCCGGGAAGGTCGCAAGGCGGTCGCGACGACGCGCCACCGCGGTGACGGCGGCCGCGGCCAGCCTGGCCCGCCGGTCGGCCAGCAGCGCCTGGCCGGCGGACAGGCGACTCGACACCGCGCCCTGCAGGCGCGCCGCGTCCTGCCGCACCTGTGCGCGGCCTTCGCGCAGCGCGGCGTGGACGACGCGCTCGAGGCGCCCCGTGTCGGCAAGGCGGGCGTGCGCCTCGTCGAGCAGGTTCTGGGCCAGGCGCGCGACGCCGAGCGCGGCGCGCTGCACGCGCGCGGCGGCCTCGTCGACGCAGGCAACCAGGTGCTCGGCGGCGGCCGTGGGCGTCTTGCAGGAAACGTGCGCCACCTCGTCGGCGATGGAGCGGTCGATCTCGTGGCCGATGGCCGTCAGCACGGGCACGCGGCAGCCGGCGATGGCGACGGCGAGGTCCTGCTGGTCGAACCAGCTGAGGTCGGCGCGCGAGCCGCCGCCGCGCGTGATGACGATGACGTCGACGGCCTCGGCCTGCAGGTGGCGCAGCGCGGCCGTGACCTCGGCCTCGAGCTGCTCGCCCTGCATGCGCGCCCCGCGCGCGACGACGGTGAACGCCCACGGGCTGGCCTGTAAACCGGTGAGGAAGTCCTGTTCGGCGGCGCTGCCGCGCGCGGTGACCAGGCCGATGCGCAGCGGAAGTTCGGGCCAGGGAACACGGCGGTTGGCCTCGATCAGGTCGTGCGCGGCCAGGAAGGCCAGCGTCTGGCGGCGGCGCGCCTCGAGGCGGCCGAGCGAGAACGTGGGGTCGACGCCCACGATCTTCAGCGTGAGCTTGCCGAACTTCGGGTAGAAGTCGACGCGACACTCGAGGCAGACCTCGAGCTGGTTGGCCAGCTGCAGGTCGCGGTCGGTGCCGTCGAGGAAGCGGCCGAGGCCGAACTTCTGGCGGTCCCAGCCCATGAGCGCGACGGCGACCGCATACTCGGCGGCGCCGCTGCGGCCGGTCTCGTGCAGCTCGAAGTAGACGTGCTGACGCGTGGCGGCGTCGAAGGGCAGCCGCTGCACCTCGCCCCTCACCCAGACGGTGCGCGGGAACGCCGCCTGCAGCGCGTCGCTGATCTGCTCGTTCAGCTGCCGCACTGTCAGCACGTTGCGCGCCGGCGCGCCGCCGAGGGCCTCTTCGCTCACGTCCTCACCTCATGATGCCAGTGGGCCGGCAGGAACAACGCCAGCATGCCCGCCGCGTACAGCGTGAACCAGGTGACCAGGGCCCAGACGGCCCCCAGCAGGCCGCCGCCCATCACGATGCCGAAGAGCCAGGCCAACGGCGGCATCAGCGCGAAGCCCGCCACGACGTCGACGACCATCACCGCGCGCGTGCGGCCCGCGCCGCGCAGGGCGCCGGCCAGCGCCAGCCCCACGGCGTCGACCGCCTGCGCCAGCCCCACCAGGCGCACCGCGGGCTCGCCGATGCGGATGAGCGCCGGGTCGGCCATGAAGGCGCGCAGCAATGGCCCGGGGAACGCGAGAAAGACGACGCCGAAGGCGCCCATGACACCCGCGGCCAGTCCCGCGCCGGCCCACGCCGCGCGGCGGGCGCCGCGCACATCGCCGGCGCCGAGGGCCTGGCCGACGGCCGTCTGCACGGCCGCCCCCAGCCCGATGCCCGGCATGAAGCTGACCGAGGCCAGCCGCAACAGGACGGCCCCGACCGCCAGCGTCGCCGTCGAGATCCCGCCCAGAATAACGTAAAACGCGGTCAGGGCCAGTACCATGCCCAGCGACTGCACGGTCGCGGGCCAGGCCATGGCCAGGAAGGGGCGGACCAGCTCGCGGTGGAAGTTGCCGCGGGCCAGGAGGCGGAAACGGCGCCGGTGGCGGTCGCGCAGGAAGACCACCAGCAGGGGCGCCAGCGCCAGCAGGCCGCTGAGCGAGCTGGCCAGGGCCGAGCCCCCCACGCCCATCGCCGGCAGGCCGGCGTGCCCGTAGATGAGCAGCCAGTTCAGCGGCACGTTGACGAGGTTCATCCCGATGCCCGTCAGCATGCCGATGCGGGTCCAGCCGATGCCGTCTCCCATCGCCTTGAACTGGAAGTAGACCAGGAGAGGCAGCAGGCCCGCGAAGCGCCAGTACAGCCACGTGGCGCCCAGGCGGGCAACCTCGGGATCGCGCGTGACCATGCGCATCAACAGGCCCGGGCGCGCCAGGCCGAGCCACGTGGCCAGGCCGCCCAGCAGGATGACCACCGAGAGGGCGGTCGCCAGCACGGCGCCCACCTCGCCGTCGCGCCCGGCGCCGATGCGGCGGGCGGTGAACGTCTGGCACGCGACGTCGACAGCCTTGAGGCTCATGGCCAGCGCGGCGAACAGCAGCGACGACAGGCCGACCGCGGCCAGCGCCGGGCCGCCCAGGCGCCCGACCATGAGCGTGTCCACCACGCCCATGAGCGTCTGCGAGAGCTGGCCGAGCACCAGCGGCACCGCGAGGACGGAGAGCGTCGCCGCGAGGCGACGCACGGGCATGGCGCCGTAGGGCACGGCGCCCTGTGCGACCGGCGCGGTCGCGTCAGTCGACAAGGATCTGCAGCGCCCGCGCTATCAGGCGCGCGCCGAAGCCCGTCGCGCCGCGCGGGCAGGTCGGCGTCGGCTTGTTCGTCCATGCGGTGCCGGCGATGTCCAGGTGCGCCCACGAGGTGTCGTCGTCGACGAAGTGCGACAGGAACGCCGCCGCCGTCAGCGCGCCGCCGTCGCGGCCGTCACCCAGGTTCTTGAGGTCGCTCCAGGCGCCGTTCATCTCGTCGCGGTGCTCCTGCACCAGCGGCAGCTGCCACACGCGCTCGAACGTCTCGCCGCCGGCCTGGCCGAGGATGTCGATCAGCTCGGCGCTGTTGCCGAGCAGGCCGGCGAAGTGGCTGCCGAGCGCGACGACGCAGGCACCGGTCAGCGTGGCGGCATCGATGATGTGGTCGGGCTTGCCGCGCGCGGCGTACCACAGCGCGTCGGCGAGGATGAGGCGGCCCTCGGCGTCGGTGTTGAGCACCTCGACGGTCTTGCCGCTGGCCATGGTGATGATGTCCGAGGGGCGCGCGGCGCGGCCGCCGGGCATGTTCTCGGCCGTGGGGATGATGACCGTCAGGTCGATGGGCAGGCGCAGGCGCACGGCCGCGACGGCGGCGCCGAGCACGGCGGCGGCGCCGGCCATGTCCGTCTTCATCAGCTCCATGCCGGCGGCGGGCTTGAGCGAGATGCCGCCGCTGTCGAAGGTGATCCCCTTGCCGACGAGCGCCACCTTCGGCAGCGGGCGGCGGTGGCGGCCGGGCAGGCGCCAGTGCAGCTCGACCAGCTGGGGCGGGTTGGCGCTGCCTTGCCCCACGCCCAACAGGCCGCCCATGCGCAGCTGGCGCAGGCGGGCCGGGCCCAGGACGCGGCAGCGCAGGCCCTCGCGCCGGGCGGCGGCGCGCGCATGGCGCGCCAGGGCGGCGGGTGTCAGCAGGTTGGGCGGCAGGTTCACCAGCTCGCGCGCCAGCAGGCAGCCGGCGGCGAAGGCGGCGGCCTCGTCCAAGCCTTGGCGCAGCGCCGCGTGGCGGCGGCGCGCCGCGACGAGGGTCACGCGGGCCGGCCCGGCGGGGGGACCCGCCTTGCGCGTGGTCTTCAGCGTCCCCACGGGCGAGACCGCGAGTTCCATGCCCTCGGCCCAGCAGCGGGCCAGGGCGGTGTCGTCGAAGGCGAGCGCGCCGGCCGCGGGCAGCAGCAGGTGCACGCGCGCGGTCTTCATCTCCACGGCGCGCGCGGCCACGACGCCGGCGGCGCGACGCAGCGTCTCGAGGCCCGCCTTGTCGGCGGCCCCCAGGCCCACCAGCAGGGCCCAGCCGCCGTCGGCACGGGCCACCGGCAGCAGCGACTCGGCGCGGGCCACGTAGCCGGAGGCCGCCAGGACGTCCGCGGGTGCGGTCTTGCTCGCGCCGCGCCCGCGGCCGGCGGTTGCCGCGGCGGCCCCACCCGCAGCGGCGAGCGCGGCCAGCGCCGGCCCGAAGTCGGCGGCGCCATCGGCCTGGAAGACGGGAACGACCACCAGGTCGGACGCGGCGGGGCGGGCCTTCGGTTCGGCGACGGCAAAGCGCATGCGGGACTCCTCGACGGGACGGGGATGACGGACGCGCAGGGCGTCGGCGTCCGGGGATGTGACCGGGATGGTAGCACGCTCCCCGCGGACTGCCAACGGCACGCCGCGGAATGGGTTGCGGCTTGAGCGGGCGGCGCCCGGGGGCTAGACTGCCCGCCACGCGGCGGTGCAACGCCAACCCGTCGCCGCGCGTACGAGTGGGGATCGGCGTCCGCGGGACGCCCGGGAACGGCCGCAGCGGCGAAGGGACACGACGTGGAACAGGACGAGTCGGGCGGGCGGGGGCACGGGAGCGGACCGTACGGCGGGACCGGTGGCCTGGGCGGCGACTATCTGGGCGGGTTTGCCGCGGCCGGCGGGCAGGGAACATCGAGTGGGCAGGGCGATGCCGGCGCGCCGGCTACCTGCGCCTGGGAGCGCCGGCAGGATTACGGCCTGCTCAACGCCCTCTACCTGACCACGCGCGACGTGCTGACCGGGCCGCAGAAATTCTTCCGTGCGTATCCGCCCCAGGTCGGGTTCGTGCCGCCCCTGCTCTACGCCGTGATCCTGGGCGTGCTCGCCTCTTTCATGGCCTGGCTCTGGTCGCTGGCGGGCAGCTCGCTGCAGACGCTGGCGGGCACGCTGGTCGGCCCCCTCTTCCGCGGCCCGACGTGGAACATCGTGTCACTGCTGGTGAGCCCCCTGACGGCGGCAGTGATCCTGTTCGCGTACGCCGGCCTGATGCACGCGACGTTGTTGCTCATGGGCGGCAACCGCCGCGGCTTCGGGGCGACGTTCCGCGTGGCGGCCTACGGCAAGGCGGCGGCGGTGGTCGGGCTGCTTCCGTTCTGCGGCGGGATGCTGGCCATCGTGGTGGAGCTGGCCATCGACGTCATGGGCCTGTACAGCATCCACCGCACCGAGCCCTGGCGGGCGGCCGTCGCGGTGGTTGCGCCGGCGGTCATCAGCGCGGCATCGGTCGGCGCGGCCATCATGCTGGCGCTGCTGGGGTCGCACTGATGGCGCGCGCGCGACTGGTCGCCGAGCGGTCGCCGTTCCCGCGGTTGCTGGCGTTTCCGTTCCTGATGATGGCCGCGATGTTCGTGACGCTGGCGCGCGTGAACGCCGACCTGCTGATGCGCAGCGCGCACTGCGCCCTGCGCGAGGGCCTGAAGATCCCCTGTCCCACCTGCGGCGGCACGCTGGCCGCGATCAGGCTGGCCGAGGGTCGGCCGCTGGAAGCGCTGGCCGCCAACCCCCTCATCACCGTCGCCGCACTGGCGGGCGCGCTGTGGTGCGTGCACGCGGTGGTTGCCACGTTCGCGCCGCGGTGGCGGCGGGCGCTGGAACTGGACCGCGGCGCGGTGCTGGCGCTGCGCTGGGGCGTCATCGTCCTGCTGCTGGCGAACTGGTACTACGAGCTGACGCTGCGCTGA
>CAINDZ010000452.1 GCA_903847545.1 uncultured bacterium
CTGGTGGCGACGCGGACCGGGCTGGTCCTCGCGAACCAGGGCAGCGCGGGGCTTGGCGGCGCGGTCAGGATCGGCTTCCCGCGTGCCGCCGATGGGGCCGTGAGCACCGTCGTGGTGCCCGGCAGCGGCGTGGACGCGATGGTGCACGTGTTCGACGCATCGGGCGCCCTGGGCGCCTGGCGCTACGACGGCGACATGCTCGAGCCCGCCGCGCGCCTCGCCGAAATCGACGGCCCGCCGGTCTGCGCGCCGGCCGTGGCCGACCTGGATGGTGACGGTCTGAACGACCTGGTCGTCGCCACCGCCGCGCGCGTCTGGGGCCTCAAGGCCGACGGCATCCCGTTGCGCGGCTGGCCGCGGCGGCAGTACGACCTGTTCCCGCTCGCGGACAGCACGCGCGTCGCGGGCCCGCTGGTCGTCGCCGACGCCACCGGCGACGGACGCAACGAGGTCTTCTTCAACACCGACGGCGGGCACCTCATGGGTCTCGGCAGCGACGGCGCCCTGCTCGAGCAGCTTCCGCTGCGCTGGGGCGACCGCAGCTCCGCGGGGCTGGCCGTCGGCGACGGCGCGTCCGGTCGGCTGCTGTGGCTCGTCTCGGGCGGAGGCTATACGTCGCCGCCGATGGACCGCACCTGGACCAACGGCCGCGTGGCGGCCTGGCGCGTCACGGGCGCGCCGGCGACCAGCGAGTGGCTGGGGCCCGGCGGCGGCAGCGCGCGGCGCGGTCCCGTCGGCGCCGCCCACGACCTCGGTGACGGCACGCCCGCCGCGCTCGACCGCGCCGAGGTGATCCTGTTCCCCAACCCCGTCAGCGGCGAGGCCGTGAACGCGCGCTTCTGGTCCGATGCCGCGGGGCCCGTCCGGCTGGCGGTCTACGACCTGCAGGGCGAGCTCGTGCGCCAGGACACGTTTGCCGGCGCGGGCGGACAGATGAACCAGGTGCGCCTCGACCTGCCCGGCATCGCCAGCGGCATGTACGTGGCGGTCCTTGACTTCATGGGCGCCGGTGGACACCGGACCCTCACGATGACCCTGGCGGTCGAGCGATGACCGCCGCCCACCCGAGGGAGGATGCGATGCTGCGTTCGACGTTGGTTCCCGCAGGCCGCGCGCTGTTGCTGGCCGTCCTGGTGATGCTGGCGGCCGGGACCGCCCTGGCCGCAACGCCCGGCGAGGCCGCGGGCGGGATGGAGACGGCCCGCGCGGCGTGGCTGCTGCAGCGCGACACGGTGCTGGACCTGCCGTTGACGGGCCAGCTCGCGCCGGCCGACGACTTCGGCGGCGGCGGCGGCGGCGCGGCGGCGGCGACCGACTTCGGGTCGGGTCGGCGCGGTGGCGCGCTGCCGGTCCTGGCCTCGCTCGTCCTGCCGGGCGCCGGCGAGGCGATGCTCGGCCACAAGCGCGGCTACGCCATGATGGCGCTGGACATCTTCGCCTGGACGCGTGTCGCCAAGTACCACGGCGACGGGAACGACCTGCGCGACGAGTACTACGCGTACGCGGACGAGCACTACAGCGACGAACTGCTGCTGGCCGCCTACCAGGCCGCGGGCTCGAACATCGACTCGTACTACCGGCTCGGCATCGGCGCCGAGTACTTCGACTTCGGCACCATCGAGACGTTGGCCGACCTCGAGAACCTGCCGCTCTACGTGACTGTCGAGGAGGACCGGCGCGAGTACTACGAGAACCTCGGCAAGTGGGACCAGTTCGTGTTCGGGTGGGACGACTTCGTGCGCCCGGACGACTATCCCGGCTACACGCCCACCGGCGAAGTCAAGGTCGACCTTGAGCAGCCGTGGATCTCGCCGCACCGCGAGACCTATCGCCTGATGCGCGACGCATCCAATGACGCCTTCAAGTCGCGCGACCGCTGGCTGTACGTCAACATCGGCCTGCGCATCTTCAGCGTGCTGCAGACGGCCTACCTCGACGGCCTGCTCGGCGGCGGCGGCGACGGGGGCAGTACGTCCGCCGGCGACGACCGTCTTTCGCTGTCCGGCCACGAGGTGAAGATCATCGCCCAGCCGACCGGCCTCAGGCGCGCGGTGGTGGCGGCTTCGGTTTCCTTCTGACGATCCGGAACGCGGCCGGCCCCCCCGGGGCGCCGGCCACGGCGAAAGGCAAGACGGTGGACAGACACGGCGGCAACAGGTGGAATTGGGGGCGCGCGGGCCGGTTCGTCGCGCTGGCGGTGGCGCTGGCGTGCGGCGGCGCCGGGTCGGCGTGGGCGCAGGCGGGGTTCACCGCCATCGAGCACGAGGTGCTCGGCAGCCAGGCGCGGGCCTCCTGGCGTTCGGCGATCCGCGACGACCTGGGCCGCATGCAGGACATCGGCGGCACGCGCGTGCCGGACGAGTTCGGCGCCGGTCGGCGGCGTGACGATGGCAAGGGGCCGTCGGGGCCGGGCAACCTCGGGCGCAAACTGGCTGCCGGCGGCCTGTCGCTGGTCCTGCCCGGCGCCGGGCAGTACTACAACGGCCGCCACGAGCGCGCCTACCTGATGGCCGGCATCGAGGCCGGCATCTGGACGGCGTGGCTGGCGTTCGACCATTACGGCGACAGCCGCATGTCGGCCTCGCGCGAGTGGGCCGGCCTGTACGCCGGCACCTCGGGCGACCACGCCGACACGTACTGGCAGAGCGTGGGCATGTTCACCGACAGCGATGCGTACAACGACTCGCGCTACCGCGAGGCGCGCGCGACGGGCGAGGACGTGTCGGGCCTCGTGGACGCCGGGGACGCCTGGATCTGGGACAACGAGGATCGCCGCTACGGCTATGCCATCCTGCGGGCCAAGGGCAACTCGGCGTACGACCGGCGCGACTTCATGATCCTGTTCGCCGTCCTCAATCGCGCGGTGTCCGTCTTCGACGCCGTGGTGGGCGCGGGCAGGCACGACGGCCAGGCGCAAGCGCGGGTCCTGGGCATGGATGTCGAGCTGGAGGTCAACCCGGCCGCGTCCGACCCGTACGCGCGCTGCGTCGTCTCGCGGGGCTTCTGATGGCGGCGCCGGCCCGCGGGCCGCGGCGTGCGGGCGCCCGCCGGGCGCTCGCCGGCGCGCTGCTCCTTGTCGTCGCGGCGGGGTGTGCCGGCGGGTCCGCGCGTGATCCGCGTGACGAGGCCGTGCGCGCCAACGGCTCCACGCCGGTCGCACTCTCGTTCCTGGCGGCGTATGAAAACGTCGCGAGCGCCCCCTATTACCCGCTCGACGGCATCGCGGGCTGCGGCTACGGACCCGACGGCACGCTCATGGTGTGCGACGAGAAGCGCGGCATCGTGCACGCGCAGGACCCCCGCAACCTCAGCTGGTCCGAGTTCGACGCGCCGCCGACGCGACCCTACCAGCCCGTGGACGTCGTGTGCGACGGCCTCAAGGTCCTGGTGCTCGACCGCGCCGGCGCCAGCATCCAGCGCTACGAGGCGCGCGGCGCCTGGCTCGACGAGCTGGTCGACCTGCGCCAGCTCGACCCCGGCGAGCATCCGCTGGCGAACGCGCTGGCCGTCGACCGCGACGGCCGCATGGTCGTGGCCGACGGCGCCTCGCAGCAGGTCCTGCTGCTCGACTCGTTCGTCTCCCTGCACCTGCGCATCGGCGGTCCCGGCGCCGTTGCCGACCAGTTCCGCGACCCGGCGGGCATCGCCTTCATGGACGACGGCGGCTTCGTCGTCGCCGACCAGGGAAACCGGCGCCTGTGCCGCTACGGTCGCAACGGCTTCTTCGAGGAAACGGTCGGCGGCGATTTCGAGGTCGACAACCCGTTCGTCGCCCCGGCGGGCATCGACGTGGACCGCTTCGGCAATGTCTTCGTGGCTGACCCTGCGGCGGGCCGGGTCCACGTGCTGGACCATCGACTGCGGCTGCTGTTCTCCATCGGCCCGGAGCTCAGCCTGCAGGCGGCCCCGGTCGTGCCGGTCGACGTGGCGGTCGGCCCGGACGGGACGCTGGCGGTGACCGACCGCTCGCGCGCGGCGATCCTGACCTACCGCATCGCCTACGAGTGATGGCGGCGGCCGCCCGGCACCGGCGCTGGCGCTCGCGGTCCGGGACGGCCGGCCGGCGCCTGGCGGCGATCCTCACGGTGGCCGTCGGCCTGGCGGCCGCCTCCCTCTGTGCCGCGGTCGAGCCGGCCCCCGCCGACACCACCACCACGCTTCCCGAACGCGAGTTCCACCTGGTGCCTGCGGCGCCGCGTGCGTTGTCCCTGGCGCACGGCTTCATCGTGCCCGGCTCGCTGCGGTTGGTCGTCGACGGTCGCCCGTGGCGCGAGGAGGTGGACTTCCACCTGCGCGCGCGCAGCGGCCTGGTCGTGCCGTTGCGCGGCTGGCGGTCGGCGACAGCGGACACGTCGGCCGGGCCCGGGGCCGGGCTGGCCGTCGTGAGCGCCACCTACCGCTTCGTGCCCGTGCCGATCGCGGCGCGGCTCGACCTGCGACCGGTGGCACCGCCGCCGGGTCCGGCAGGCGGGCCGGGTCGTGGGATCTTCGACGGCGGGCGGCAGGCCACCGATGCGATCGCGCGTTGGCGCGACGACGGGCTGCGCGTGAGCGGCAGCAAGACGGTCCAGGTGGCGTCGGGCTCGCGGCGCGAGATGACCGTCGACCAGAACCTGCGGCTGAACATCGCCGGGCAGCTCACGCCGGACATCGGCGTGCGCGCCTTCCTCTCCGACGACAACCTGCCGGTCGTGCCCGAGGGGAACACCGAGGAACTGCGCGACATCGACAAGGTGCTCGTCGAGATCACCGCCCCCAACTGGAATGCCACGCTCGGCGACCTCGTCGTGCAGCGACGCGGCACGGCCTTCGGTGATGTCCGGCGCAAGCTGCAGGGGATCGACGTCAAGGCGCGCGGCGGCCGGACCACCGTCGGCGCCGTCGCGGGCGCGCCGCGGGGCACGTACCGCTCGGTCCAGATCCAGGGCCAGGAGTCCAACCAGGGTCCGTACCGCCTGGCTGCCGGGCAGGGCGCGGGAAACCTGTTCCTGGTCGCGGGCTCCGAGCGCGTGACGCTGGACGGGCAGGCGCTCGTGCGCGGCGCCGACCGCGATTACGTGGTCGACTACGTGCTGGGCACGGTCACGTTCACGTACCGGCGCCTGATCACCGCCGAGTCGCTGATCACCGTCGAGTTCGAGGAGGGCGAGGGCGCCTACAGCCGGACGGTCGTGGGCGCCGACGTGGGGCACCAGGTCGCGCTGCCGGGTCTCGGAGGCCGGGCGCGCATGGGCGCGCGCGTGTACCGCGAGGCCGACGACCCGAAGCGGCTGCGCACCGGCGACCTGGCGTTCGGCGACCAGACGGTGCTGGCGGCGGCGGGCGACGACCCGGCGCGCGCGCTGGCGCCGGGGGCCGCCGCGGCGGTCCCGGGACAGGGACAGTACGACCGCGTCGTCGACGGCGCCGACACCACCTACGTTTTCGCGCCCGGCGGCGGCGACTGGAACGTGGCGTTCCACTATGTCGGTGCGGGCCGGGGTGACTACCGCTTCGAGCGCCTGACATCCTCCGGGCAGCGCGTGTTCGTGTTCACGGGGGCCGGCCAGGGCGCCTACCTCGTGGGGCGACCGCTGGCCCTGCCCGTGTCGCACGACCTGGCCACGTTCAGCCTGCAGGCGGGCGACTCCACGGGCACGGGACTCGACGCCGAGTGGAGCGCCTCGGCCGTCGATCGCAACCTGTTGTCCGGGGTCGACGATGGAGACAACGGCGGCGGCGCCGGGCGCGTGGCGGCGCGCTGGCGACCGGGCGACCTAACGGTGGGCGGGCGCCGACTGGGACGGTTGGCGATCGGCGGCGCCTGGGAGGGACGCGACGCGCGGTTCCGCCCGCTCCAGCTGCGCCGGGCGATCGGCGACTACGAAGGTTGGGGCCTGGGCGAGCGGGCCCGGCGCGTAGGCTTCCTGGACCAGGCCGACCGCCAGTCCGACGGGCGCGCCGAGTGGCAGGCCGGCGGGCCGCGCGCTATGGCGGCGGTCACGGTGTCGGCCGCGTCGCTGGCGCACGGCGACGCGTTGACCGCGGCGCGGCGGGGGGCGCAAGCGCAGTGGCGGTTGCGCGGCGGCGTCGGACGGCACGAGTGGTCCGGGGCGACGGCCGCCGACGCGGTCGAGCCCCTGGACATCGAGCGCAGCGAGCAGCGGCACGAGTTGGCGTGGCGGCTGGGGCCGGTGCAACCCTCGGTCTCGCACCAGAGGCGCCGGTGGAGCGACGGCGCGGTGACGACCGCACGCGGGGCCGGCGCCCGCTTCGAGGAGTCGGGCGTGCAACTGGCCTCGGCCCCCGGCGGCGCCGCGAGCTGGCGCGCCGAGTACCGCGCCGGCCTCGTCGACTCGCTCCGCGCGGGGACCTGGCTGAGGGAACGTGACAGCCGCACGGCGGGCGCCTCGCTGACGACCGGCGCGTTCGCGGGCATGAGGCTGGTGGGCGAGGGCGTCTGGCGCGCCGTCGAGCGGCCCGGCGGTCCCGGCGAGACGACACGGCTGGCGCGCATCGACCTGGGCGGCCGCTGGGAGCGCACGGCCAGCGACTGGTCGCTCGGGTACCGTGTCGACAACTCGCGGACCGAGGTTCTCGACCGCCAGATCACGTTCGTCGGCGAGCGGCAGGGTGACTTCGACGAGGACGGGCGCTACGTGGGCGACGGCCTCGGCGCCTACGATATGGTCCTGGCGGGCACCGACAGTACGGTCGCCACGACGGCAGTGCGGGGCGACCTTCGCTGGCGGCAGGGTTTCGCGTTCCTGGGCCGCAACCGCTGGTACGGCGCCTGGTCCACGCAGGCGGTGGCGTCGCTCGAGGGTCGCAGCACGACGGACGACGTCGGCGGCCTGCTGGCGCTCGACCCGGCCGTGGTCTTCGACGGGCGCACCGCCGTGCTCGGCGACCTGAACTGGACGCAGGAGTTGTCGCTGCTCGAGCACGAGCCGCGCTTCGACCTGAGGGGGCGCTTCGGCTACCGGCAGACGCGCGACCGCCAGTACGCGGCTCATCCGGAGGACCGGCTCGATCGTCGTTGGCAGGCCACGGGCAGCGTCAACGTGACGCCGCGCACGACGCTGCGCGCGCGCGTCGCGCGCGACGCCGAGCGGCGCGAGTCGGTCGAGTCCGAGGTGGGGGCGCGGCGCAGCCAGGACCTGGTCACGCGGAGGGTCGAGCTCGGCTGGCAGTTCACCCCCGGGGCAGACCTGCGAGTCGGCGTGCAGGGCGAACGCGTGACGCGTCGCGACGACGTCTCGGCCGTCGTCCAGCGCGAGTGGGCGCTGCGGCCGTCGGCGCGGGCGCGTTTGCGCAACGGCTGGTCGGCGCTGCTCGAGGCGCGATGGTCCGACGTCGCCTCGGACGAGCCCGTGGGAGCACAGCGCCCCTATTCCTTCCCGTACCGCGGCGGGAACATCGAGTCGACCATGCGCCTGTCCTGGGAGCCGTCCCGCTACCTGACGCTGTCGGCGAGCTGGTTCGCGCGCCGGCAGGGGGAGAGGGGGTGGCAGCATGATCTTCGCCTGGAATCGACGGCGCGCTTCTGACGCAACGGCGAGGAAGCGGTGCGCGAACGTCGCCGGTCTCGCCCTTGCGGCCCTGGCCCTCGCGGCGCCCGGCGCCGTCCGTCCCGCGGTCGCCTGGCCCGGCCCGTTCGTGGTGCTGCCGCCGCTGCCGGCAGATGCCAATGCGCGCGCGGTCGCGGAGGTCGTGGCGTCGCGCCGTCCCGCCGTGCTCGTGACGACATCGCCGGCGAGCCCGCAGGCGCGCGAGCAGGCCTGGCTGCGCGCCGACCGCGCCTGGCTCGCGGGCGCCGGAGCCCTTTTGCCGCCGGATTTCGCCACGGACGACGCCGACGCCCTGCGCCCGTTGCTGTGGGCTGTGGTGGCGGCGGGCGGCGACACGCTGGCGCCGGTGCGGACACGCGCGGCCGCGCTGCGCGACCGCTGGCTGGCGCGCGGCCACCTCGGGGCGGACGTGCAGGCGCGCGGCGACACGCTCGTGCTGGCGGCGGGGCCGGCGTGGACCATGACGGCGTGGGAGGTGGGCGGCGACGCCTTCCCCGGTCGCGAACGCGTGCTGGCCGACTGGTTGCCGGCGCCCGGCGCGCGCTTCGACGCGGAGGCGGTCGACGCCTCCGTGCGCGGCATCCTGGCCGCCGTGGGCGAGGCCGGCTACCCGTACCCGCGCTGGGTCGTGTCCGACCTGCGGCTGTCCGCGACGTCGCGCTCGGTGACGATCGTGGGCACGCTGCTGCCGGGGCCGCGGGCGGTCATCGGCCCGGTCACGAGCAGCCTGCCCGACCCGCGCGCTGCGCGCTTCGCCGTGCGCGCCAGCGGCCTGACTCGCGGTGCGCCGGTGCGCGACAGCGACCTGCGGCGCGCGGTCGATCGCCTGTGGGCACGCGACCTGTACGCCGCCGTCGACACCCCGCGGGTGCACACGACCACGGCGGCCGACACCGTGGGGGTCCACCTGCCGCTCGAGCTTCGCCCGCGCCTGAATCGCCTGCAGGTCGTGCTCGGGCTCAGCCGCCGCGACGCGACGCAGCCGGCCCGCGCCAGCGGCGAGGTTGACCTGAGGCTGCCGAACCTGGCCTCCAGCGGTCGGGCGTTGCGTGTCGGCTGGCGCGACGACGGCGCCGGCCAGTCCCGTTTCGGGTTCTCGTGGCTCGAGCCGCTGGCCTTCGGCACGCCGCTTGATGCCTCGCTGGCGATCGACAGCGAGGTGCAGGAGGCCTCGCACACGCGGTTCACCACCGAGATCGGGGCGCGGCTGCCGGTGGTCGCGCTGTGGGGCGCCGAGCTCGGGTTCGGGCGTGATCGCTCCACGTATCCGGACGGAGGCATCGCCCGCAGCGACCGGTCCCGCGCGCGCGTCGCGCTCACGCACCGCCGCGGGGACCGGGCTCGCAGCGGTTGGGAAGGCTCGTTCGCCGTCGAGTCGGCCTGGCGCTCGGCCCGCGCCCGTGACGGCGTCGTCGGCGCCGCCGAGCTGGCGGCGGTGGTGCGACAGCGGTTGCTGGCCGCCGACGTCGCGGCCGAGGCGTGGCTCGGGCGGCGGACATCCGTGGCCGCGCGCGCCGCGGTGCGGCAGCTGACCGGCGACGAGCGCGAGGCGCCGCTGGCCGAGCACTTCCGGTTCGGCGGCGCGAACTCCGTCCGCGGGCACGCCGAGGGCGCCTTCCACGGCGTCGAGGCGGCCTGGGCGGGGCTCGAACTCAGGCTCGGCGCCGCGCGGGGCTCGCGCCTTTACACGTTCTGGGACGTGGGGTACTTTGAATTCTGGTCGGCGGCCGCCGCGGATGACGTCGCGGTGCCCGCGCCCACCGCGCGCCGGGGCTGGCCGCACGGCTACGGGCTAGGCCTGCTCGCCCGCACGCCCGGCGGCGACATCTCGCTGGCCATCGGCTTCCCGGGCACGGTCGACTTCGACCAGGCCAAGCTTCATGTCACCCTGCTCGAGACGTTCTGATGGCCCGGTGGCGCGCGAGGTCGCGCCGGGCGCATCCCGCCACGGAGGCGCATGAGCGACCAGTCCCCAGCCGGCGCCGAGGCTGCGCGCCTCGAGATCGAGGCCCTGCGCGCGGAGCTGCGCCGCCACCGCGAACTGTACTACGTCGCGGCCGAGCCGGAGATCAGCGACGTCGAGTACGACGCCCTCGAGCGAAGGCTGGCGGCGCTCGAGGCCGCCTGGCCCGCATTCGCCGAGGACGACACGCCCACCGGCACGGTCGGCAGCGATGCCGATGCGCGATTCCCGAGCCTGCCGCACAGCCGGCCGATGCTGAGCCTGGCCAACACCTACGAGCCCGCCGAGATCGACGAGTTCGTGGCCCGCCTGCGGCGCGACCTGACCGGCCCGAGCGCCGCGCTGCCGGTCGTGCTTACCGTCGAGCCGAAGATCGACGGCGTCGCCCTGGCGGTGCGCTACCGCGACGGTCGCCTCGAGGCGGGCCTGACCCGCGGCGACGGGCGCAGCGGTGACCTCATCACGGCCAACGCCGCGACCATCGACGGCGTGCCCGAGCGGCTGCCCGACGGCTGGCGCGACGCCTTCCCGCAGCCGGCGCCATCGTGCCTC
>CAINDZ010000453.1 GCA_903847545.1 uncultured bacterium
GGCACGGGCGCCAGGTTGTCGACGTGGCGCAGCGGCACGCGCGAGGCCACGACCAGGCCCACGTAGCCGACGATGGCCCACATCATCTGGCGCCAGAAGACCGACTTCGGCACGCCCGGGTCGACGTTCTCGTAGGGCCCGATGATCGGCTCGGTCACCGACCACAGCACGGCCAGGCTCATCAGGCACAGCCCGAGCCAGCACCAGAAGATGACGCGGTCCCCCCGGGGGGTCAGCAGGTCGCGCAGGCCGCCGCCCATCAGTCGGCCCCCTCGGGAAGCTCCACGGGCACGACCAGGCTGTCGGCCTCGTCCTCGTGGAAGTACGACGCCAGGAAGGCGTGCGCGACCGGCCCGGCCTCGGTGCCGCCATGGCCGGCGTTCTCGACGATGATGGCCAAGGCCACTTCCGGCGCCTCGGCCGGCGCGAAGCACATGAACCAGGCGTGGTCCTCGCCGTGCGGGTTCTGCGCCGTGCCGGTCTTGCCGGCCACCGAGACGGTCTTCAGCCGCGCCGCCCGACCGGTGCCGTCGGACACCGTGCGCTTCATCGCCTCGCGCAACCAGGACAGGTGCTCGGCCCGGAACGGCAGCGCCTTGGGCTGGCGCCTTGTCGGCGCCGGGTCCTTGATGAACGTCGGGTCGGGCATCCGCCCGCTCGAGGCGATGCGCCCGGCCACGACCGCCATCTGGATGGGCGTCACGAGCAGTTCGCCCTGGCCGATCGAGGTGTTCATGAGGACGCCGCGCGACCACTTGCCCTTGCCCATGTGGCGGTCGTACCAGGCGCTGTCCGGGACGTTGCCCTTCACCTCGTCATCGAACTCGGTCGTCACACGGCTGCCCAGGCCCATGGCCCGCGCCGCGGCCGCCAACTCGTCGACCTGCAGGCGCATGCCCAGCTGGTAGTAGTAGGTGTCGCACGAGTTCATCAGCGCGCCCGTGTGGTCCAGCGCGCCGTGGCCGCCCTTGCGCCAGCAGCGGAAGTAGCGCCCGCCGTAGGTCCAGCCGCCGCCGCACCCTTCCAGCACGGTCGCCGTGCCGATGTGCCCGCCCGACAGCCCGGCCAGCGAGGTGATCGTCTTGAACAGCGAGGCCGGCGGGTAGGTCGCCTGGGTGATGCGGTTGAACAGCGGCTTGTCGGGGTTCGAGATCAGCTCGTTCCACTGCTTGGTGGTCAGGGCACCGCCCATGATGTTCGGGTCGAAGGCCGGGTTCGAGTAGGCCGCCAGCACCTCGCCCGTGCGGACGTCCAGCGCCACGGCGCAGGCCGGCCGGTCCCCGATCGCGGTCGCCAGCGCCTGCTGAAGCTTCAGCGACATCGTCACGTGGACGTCCGTCCCGGCGACCACGTCCTGCACCCAGACCGGGTGCTGACCGACGATGCGCCCGGAGGCGTTGACCTCCTCGAGCTTGATGCCCGCGGTCCCGCGCAGCACCGGCTCCATGGCCTCCTCGACGCCCATCTTCCCGATGTAGTCGCCCTGCGCGTAGACCCCTGTCGTGGAATCCAGGTCGGCCGGCCCCACCTCGCCCAGGTAGCCCAGCGAGTGCGCGAACAGCGGCCCGAA
>CAINDZ010000454.1 GCA_903847545.1 uncultured bacterium
CGGCGAGACGACGCGCAACGGCGGCGCCGCGGGCCCCTGCGCCTCGGCGGCCAGCCACGCGCCCGTGCCGTCGGTCGAGCCGTCGTCGACGACGACGATCTCCCACTCGGTGGCCGGCGGCAACTGCTGCGCGCGCAGCGCGGCGAGCGTGCGCTCGAGCAGCGCGCGCTTGTTGCAGGTCGGCGTGACGACCGACAGCTTCATGGCGCCCCCGCGCCCGCCCGCGGCCGCAGCGCCGCCAGGCTGGCCTCGTGCGGCCACGGCGCGCCCTCGAGCAGGTGCGCGAAGATGCGGTCGACGATGCGCATGTTTGCCGCGAACCCGGCGTGCTCACGCGCGACCGCCAGCGCCGCCTCGCCCAGTCCGCGGCGACGCGCCTCCGAGGCGGCCAGGTCCAGCATCGCCACCGCCAACTCGTCCACGCTGCGCGGCGTCACGACGCGTCCCGAGACGTCGTCACAGACCCACTCGCACGCCGAGGCCAGGCGCGAGACAATGACCGCGCGGCCCGTGCTCATCGCCTCGAGCAGGCTGACCGCGGTGGCGTCGACCGACGGCACCGAGATGAACACGTCGCAGGCCTGCAGCGCCGTCGCGAATTCGTCGTGCGGCAGGCGGCCCAGCACGACGGCGCGCCCCGCCAGCCCCGCGCGGTCGACCAGCGCGGCGAACGGCGCCGGGTCGCCCTCGTAGCCGCTGAACACGAAGCGCGCGCGCGGCTCGGCGGCGGCCACGCGCGCGGCCGCCGCGATGACGACGTCGATGTTGTAGTACGGCTGCGTGTAGCTGCGCGGCGAGAAGTACACGACATCGTCGGGCGCGCAGCCATGGGCCGCGCGCCACGCCCCGGCCTCCGCCGGCCGGAACACGTCGAAGTCCACGCCCCACAGCACGCGGAAGCTGCGTTCCGGGTCGGCGCCCAGCGTGGCGCTGACGGCCAGGATGTCGGCCGAGTCGCCCGTCAGCGCGTCGCAGCTGCCGAGCGCCGCGCGCGCGAGCCGGTTCTTCAGCGCGTTCTCGAAGGGCGTCACGTAGACGTCGTCGCCCCAAACCGTCAGCACGTTCGGGTGGAACCCCGAGTAGTGCCCCCAGTAGCCGTAGCCCGTCAGGAAGTGCGTGTTGAGCAGGTCGGGCTGCAGGCGCCGCAGGCAGGCGCGCACCTCGGCCAGCGCGAACGCGTAGCGCAGAGGCTTCGGCCCGAAGCCGCGGCGGATGTCGTGCACCGTCACGCCGGGCACCTCGCCCGGTTGCACCGTCAGCAGGTGGCAGTCGTGGCCCTGCGCGCTGAACCAGCGGATCCAGCGCTCGGTGTGGATGTGGCGACCGATCGACAGGAAGGCCAGGCGCACGCGGGACTCCGTCCGGGCTGGGCGTTGCGGACCGGCGCGGCGTCGCGCGCCCGTGTGGCCGCCCGACGGGGCGCGGCCGGTGGTGCCGGGAGCCGGACTCGAACCGGCACGGAGCTGGCTCCGAGGGATTTTAAGTCCCTTGCGTCTACCCGTTTCGCCATCCCGGCACCCGCACGGCGGCCATCATCGGGAGCGCGCCCGGCCGTGTCAATCGGCCAGTGGCCGCTCGCCGTCGCCGGGCAAAAAAATACGGCCCGCAGGCCGTGGAAAGGAGTGGAGGCGGCACCCGGAATCGAACCGGGGATAACGGTTTTGCAGACCGTCGCCTTACCGCTTGGCTATGCCGCCTCCATAGCGCGCAAGTATGTTCGCTGCCGCCGGACATGTCAACCGCACCGCTGCCACCACACCCGAAAGTCCGGCACTCGAAGGTCCGACACCCGAAAGTCCGACACCCGAAAACCGTCGCCTGGCGGAAAAGCAGAAGGGGAGAACCGGCGGCTCTCCCCTTCAACACTGGAGCGGGCGACGAGACTCGAACTCGCGACATCTACCTTGGCAAGGTAGTGCTCTACCAACTGAGCTACACCCGCTCGAAACGTCCAGTACAGATAATAGCGGCCCCTGCCGTTGTCAAATCGATTTTGGCCCCCCGCGCGAACTTCCGGCCAGCGCCTCGCGGTACAGGGCGGCAGTCTGCGCGGCCACCCGGTCCCAGTCGTAATGGGCCCGCGCATGCACGGCGGCGGCCGCCCCCAGGCGCTCGCGGCGCGGGGCGTCCCGCAGCAGGGCCGCCAGCGCCCGGCCCAGGTCCGCGGCGTCGCCGCTGGCGAACAGCTCGGCGTTCCCGCCGGCCGCCTCCACGTTCGGCGGGATGTCGCTGACCAGGCAGCAGCGGCCCGCCGCCATCGCCTCGAGCAGCGAGATCGACAGCCCCTCCAGGCTCGAAGGCAGCACCATGACGGCCGCCCCCGCGTACAGGTCGGCCAGCAGGTCGCCGGTCACGTAGCCCGGGAACAGGACCCCGGCCGGGGCCTCGCGCCGCAGGCGGTCGGCGTACCCGTGCGTGAAGCCCGCATCGCCGGCCACGACCAGCTGGTGCGCGTCGCGCAGGTCGGCCGGCAGCCGCCGCCAGGCCTCGACCAGCAGGTGGCAGCCCTTTTCCGGCACCAGGCGGGCGACGAAGAGCACGAACGGCCGATCCACCCCCAGCTCGCCCAGGCGCGCCGGCGTGCGCCGGGGCGGCGGCACGATCCCGTTCGGGATGTAGGTCACGCCGCGGTGGTGGTTCTGCCGGTAGTGCTCGGCCAACGCCTGCGAGACGACGATGGTGCGGTCGGGCAGCGTCGCGCTGGCCCACTCGCCCGCGCGCAGCACGCCGCGCGCCAGGGGCCCCCACTTCTCGCGCTGCCAGTCCAGGCCGTGCACCGTCACGATGGTGCGGCGGCGGCCCAGCCAGCGCGGCACGCCCGCCAGCAGCCCCGGCCCCAGCGCGTGGTAGTGCACCAGCGGCGCCGGGCGGCGCAGCACGTCGAACGTGGCGGCCACGGTGTGCGAGATCGCGTCGAGGTGCTTGGTGGGAATGCTGCGCAGCTTCCGGACGGTGACCGCGGGCAGGCCGCTGTCACCGTCCAGGGAGCTGTAGTGGGGCCGGCTGTAGATCTCGACCGCGAAGCCGTGGGCCGGCAGGCGCGCCGCCAGCTCGGCCACGTGCTTCTCGATCCCGCCGTGCACCGGCGGGTAGCCCTTCTGGCCGATCATCGCGACGCGGACCAGGGGGCTCCCGTCGGGGCCCTGTGCGGGCGCGTCCAAATCAGGCGTCGTACTTCAGCGCCACCTGGCGCCCGTTCTCGGCCATCGAGCGGCAGGCGCCCTCGAGCACCTGCACCACGCGCAGGCCGTGCTCACCCGAGCTGAGCGGCGTCGCCGCGCCCTTGATGACGTCCAGGAAGTGCGCCGTCTCGGCCTTCAGCGGCTCGACCGTGTCGAGGCGCGGGATGAACACGTCGCCCGAGCGGTACAGCAGCTGGAACTCGCCGAAGTTCTCGTAGTGCGGCTGCACGTCGACGCCCTTGTCGTAGACGCGGATCTTCTCGGACGGCGAGACGTCGTCGTAGACCAGCATCTTGCGGCTGCCGACGAACGTGCACAGGCGCACCTTGTTCGGGTCCAGCCAACTGACGTGGATGTGCACGAGGCGCTTGCCGGGGTACTCCAGCGTCACGAAGGCGACGTCCTCGATGCCCAGCTCCTTCTGCACGTAGCAGTGGCCGATCGCGCTGACGGCGACGGGGTCGGCGCCGAAGAGGTGGTTCAGCATCGCGACGTCGTGCGGCGCGAGGTCCCACACCACGTTCGCGTCCTTCTGGAACAGGCCCAGGTTCACGCGCGAGATGTTCACGTAGTAGATCTCGCCCAGCTCGCCGGCCTCCATCAGGGTCTTGATCTTCCGGACCGCGGGCGTGTAGACGAAGGTGTGGCCGACCATGATCTGCAGGCCGCGCTTCTTCGCGATCTCGTTCAGGGCGCGGCAGTCCTCGCTGGTCGTGGCCATCGGCTTTTCCAGGAACAGGTGCTTGCCCGCCTCGAGCACCTCGCGGCCGAGCGGGAAGTGCGTCGACATCGGCGTGGCGACGACCACGGCCTGCACTTCGGGGTCCTCGAGGATCTCGCGGTAGTTGCGGGTCTTCTTCGCGGCGGGGTAGAGCAGGCCGACGTGGTTGAGGCGCTTCTCGTCCAGGTCCGAGATGTACGCCAGCTGGGCTCCCTGCTGTGCCGCGAAGTTCCGGATCAGGTTCGGACCCCAGTATCCGCAGCCGATGACGCCCATCTTGATCATGCCCGTCCGCCTTCCTCGCGCGGTCGCGGACGCCGGCCCCGCGGGGCGAGCGCACGCAAGCCGTTTGTTTGTAGTGACGATTCCCTTGGGAGCATGGACCGCCGCCCGCGGGCGGTCAAGCGCGACCACCGCGCCCGACCGCCGCGGGTGGATCAATAACCTCCGGTGCCCCTAAAGACGACAGGAACGGTCTTGGCGATGATCGCCAGGTCGCCCCAGAAGGACCACTCGTTGATGTAGCGGATGTCCAGCCGGACCATCTCGTCGAAGCTGACCGAGCTGCGACCGCTGACCTGCCACAGGCCCGTCAGGCCGGGGACGGCCTTCAGGCGCTCCATGTGCCAGGGCTGGTAGTTCTCGATCTCGTAGGCGATGGGCGGGCGCGGGCCGACCAGCGACATGTCACCCTTGAGGATGTTCAGCAGCTGGGGCAGCTCGTCGAGGCTGGTGCGGCGCAGGAAGGCGCCGATCGGCGTGATGCGCGGGTCGCGCTTCAGCTTGAAGACCTTGTCGCCCGAGTTCGACGCCGCGCAGCCGCCCTCGTCGCCGGCGATGAACATCGCCGCGAACTGCCGGTGGATGGCGTCGTCGCTGTTGTGGACCATCGAGCGGAACTTGTAGAACTTGAACGGACGGCCGTCGCGCCCGAGACGCTCCTGCACGAACAGCACCGGGCCGGGGCTGCTGCGCTTGATCAGGAACGCGATCGCCAGGAACACGGGCGAGACCACTGCCAGCGCCAGGCCGGCCAGCAGCACGTCGAGGGCCCGCTTGAGCCGGCCCTGGCTTCCGTAGTACCGGGTGGTGTCCGCCGGGATGAAGAGTCGGGGGGCGCTTACAGTAAAAGAGCCACCAACGACTGCCACCGCTGCCGCGTCATCCTTCATGGTGCACTATCTCCCTTTGCCGAAGCAAAGACGTTGTAGGTTGCCCTGAAAGGCTGAGAACGCGTTAGCGAGGAGTCATGAGGCCCTTTCGACGGGGTTCTGGCGTGCGAGGAACGGTCTTCTGCCCCTCGACGGATTCGATGATAGCACCTTTGCTGCGATTTCGTCTACCCCACAATTGTATTTTTTTCATGTGGTTCGGAAAATCTTTATATCCACTCCGGACGGCCGCGGAACTGCAAAAGCTATTCAATATCATCGACATGGCCCGGCGGAACATTTCTTTTGCCTTCGCCGGAACGGCCCTCTATCGTGGACCGCTCCCGACCACGAGGGCCGGGCAACTTTGAGAGGAGCTACAGAATGGCTGAGCAGCGACAGATCCAGCCCGCCTCCGGGAAACTGGGCATCCTGACCCCCGGCATGGGCGCTGTGTCTTCGACCTTCATGGCGGGTGTGCTCGCCATCCGGGCCGGCCTGCGCCTGCCGATCGGCAGCACGACGCAGATGGGCCATATCCGCCTGGGCAAGCGCACGGAAGACCGCCAGCCCCTCGTGAAGAACTTCGTCCCCTTGACCGACCTCGAGAACATCGAGTTCGGCGGCTGGGACATCTTCGACGTCTCCTGCTACGAAGCGGCCATGACCGCCGGCGTGCTGGAAAAGGACCTCCTGGCCCAGATCCGCCCCGAGCTGGAGGCCATCCGGCCGATGAAGGCCGTCTTCGACCAGTACTACGTCAAGAAGCTGAACGGCAGCCACGTCAAGCAGGGCGCCAACAAGATGGAGCTGGCCGAGGCCGTCATCCAGGACATGGCCGACTTCAAGAAGAGCCACAATTGCGACCGTCTGGTCATGGTCTGGTGCGGCTCGACCGAGATCTACCTCAAGCGCAGCGCCGTCCACGAGACGCTGGCCGCGTTCGAGAAGGGCCTCCTGGAGAACCATCCGGACATCCCGCCCAGCATGATCTACGCCTATGCCGCCATCAAGTCGGGCGTCCCCTACGCCAACGGCGCGCCGAACCTGAGCGCGGACGTCCCGGCCCTCGAGCAGCTGGCCAAGGAAAAGGGCGTCGGCATCTGCGGCAAGGACTTCAAGACCGGCCAGACCCTGCTCAAGACCGTGCTGGCCCCGGGCTTCAAGGCCCGCCAGCTGGGCGTCGCGGGCTGGTTCTCGACGAACATCCTGGGCAACCGGGACGGCGAGGTGCTGGACGATCCCGAGTCGTTCAAGTCTAAGGAAGAGACAAAGCTGGGCGTGCTGGACGCGATCCTGCAGCCGGAGCTGTACCCCGACCTGTACGGGAACCTCTTCCACAAGGTGCGGATCAACTACTATCCGCCCCGCGGCGACAACAAGGAAGGCTGGGACAACATCGACATCTTCGGCTGGTGCGGCCGGCCGATGCAGATCAAGGTCGACTTCCTGTGCCGCGACTCGATCCTGGCCGCGCCGCTGGTGCTGGACCTGGCGCTGTTCCTGGACCTGGGCGCCCGCGCCAAGCTGCCGGGCGGCGTGCAGGAGTGGCTGTCGTTCTACTTCAAGAGCCCGGTGGTGCCCCTGTCGCCCCCCGGCCTCTACGCCGAGCACGACCTGTTCATCCAGCAGACAAAGCTGAAGAACACGCTGCGCTGGATGATGGGCGAGGAAGTCATCACGCACCTGGGCCAGGACTACACGCAGGAGTAGCCGGCCGGGCGCAGGATCGACACCAGGGAGCCGGCTCCGGGAATCCGGGGCCGGCTCCTTCACTGAAGAACCCGTTCACGTCCCGGGAGCCCCTCATGGCCTTCACCGCCGCCGACTTCACCTGGGACGTCCTGCCGGTCGGCCCCCTGCAGATGAACGCGGTCCTGGTCACCGCGCCGGCCAGCGGCCAGGCGGTCCTGGTGGACCCGGGCGACGAGCCGGAGCGCCTGCTGGCCTGGGTCGAACGCTCGGGCTGCCGGCTGACGGCGCTGGTCGCCACCCACGGGCACTTCGACCATGTCGGGGCCGCGGCAGCCGTGGGCCGCGCCTGCGGGCTGCCGCTGCGCTGCCACCCGGACGACGCGGCGATGATCCGCCAGATGCCCCTGATCCAGGAGGCCTACGGCTTCCCCGCCACCGAGGTGCCGACGGTGGTGACGGACCTGGCCGACGGCGCCCTGGTGCCGCTGGGCGACGGGGCGCTCGAGGTCGTCCACATCCCGGGCCACGCCGCGGGGCAGGTCATGTTCCGCCTGCCGGGGCTGGCGATCGTCGGCGACTGCCTGTTCGCGGGCTCGGTCGGGCGCACCGATCTGCCGGGCGGCGACTTCCCCACCCTGGAAAAAAGCATCCGGGAGCGCATCTACACGCTCCCGGATGAGACCATCGTCGTCTGTGGCCACGGCCCGGACACGACCGTCGGCAGGGAAAAGACCACCAACCCGTACGTCCGCGGCTAGGCGCGGCGGGCCGGTCGCGCGGCTCAGGCCTCCTCGGTGGCGGCCTCGCGGGTCAGTTCCAGGTTCTCGCGCATCTCGACCTTCCGCTTCTCCAGCTTCTGGTGCTTCTTCAGGAATTCCTTCTTGATCCAGTCGCGGTACAGCGAGGCGCCCAGGCAGCCCGAGTCGTAGGCGTAGATGCTCTGCGAGGCGGCCGGGGCCTCCTCGATCTTGATGTTCGTCGTGATGATCGTCTTGAACACGTCGTTGGGACCGAACACGTTGCCCAGTTCCTTCTTCATGTTCTTCTGCAGCGGGGTGCGCCCGTCCTTCATCGTCAGCAGCACGCCCATCAGCTGCAGCCAGATGTTCTGACGCTCCTGGACACGCTCGATCAGCTGCTTCATCTGGTGCAGCGTCGGGATGGCGAGGCCGGTGCAGGGCGTCGGGATCAGCGCGTAATCGGCCGCCACCAGCGCGTTCTGGGTCAGCACGCCCAGGTCGGGCGGCGTGTCGATGATGATCCAGCCGTACGACGTCGACAGGGCCTGGACCACCTTGGCCAGGCGGTCGGTGATCTGCGTCTTGGCCATGCTCTCGAGCGAGGGGCTGGCCGGCAGCAGGTCGATGTTCTCGTCGTAGATGGTCGAGGCGATGCCGTCCTGCGGGGTGATGGCCCGGCGCAGCACGTCGAAGACGCTTCGCGCCGGGGGCTCGCCGTCGAGCTTGCCCAGCAGCGTGCTCGTGGCGCAGCCGTGCGGGTCCATGTCGATGATCAGGCACGACGAGGTCACGTCACTGTACCGCGTCAGGCCCGCCGCCAGATTAATGGCCGTGGTGGTCTTGCCCACCCCACCCTTATGGTTGACGACGGCGATCACATTTCCCATGGGCAATATCCCCCGCGGGCTCGGGTTGGCAGGATTCAGGGGCGAAGGGGGTCAATATAAGAGTCATCGGGGCGGACAGAAAGAAAAATCGCCCCGCGCCCCGGAGTTGTCCACTCCCGTGGACAAAAACCCGTGGCCGGTCCCTACCAACCGGCGGCGGCAGCCAGGCGCAGTTCGAAGAGCCACAGCTCGGTGGCCGGGTCAAAGGTTGCGTAAACACCTGAAGTCGGCGGCGTAAACCCATCCAGATCCAGGGACATCCGGCGCAACGAGACCTCGCCGGTCAGCTGCAGGGGCCCCATCAGCTGCCGGTACCCCAGGGCCCCGCGGGCTCCGAGCAGGGTCTGGTCCAGCTGCGGATCCTGGTCGGCCGACAGGTCCGACAAGGTCGCCCCGAACGATGCGTAGGGATGGGACGGGTAGGCCGTCAGGCGGGCCTCGAGCGCCAGCGTGCCGGTCAGGAACGACACCCGGTCGCAGGGGAAGACCGCGCCCCCCTCGCCCAGGAGCGCCTCGGCGGTCACGTCGCAGGCCCCGGTCGCCAGTTCGCCGCGCAGCCACCACCGGCCCTGTCCCAGCCGGCGACCGGCAAAGGCGGTGATGACGCTGCCGGGGTCGATCGTCGCGGTGAACCGGGACGCGGTGAACCAAATGTCGCCGTCCCGGCCCCACGCCAGCGGATGGTCGGCCTGCACCCGGTACAGGTCGCCGGCGTCGAGCAGGCCCGCCCCCAGGCCCACGAACCAGCGCTCGCCGGCTGCGGTGAACACGGGGTCGGCCACAGGGGCGGTCTTCGACTCGGCCGGCTTGGGCGCGGGCTTCGGGACGGGCGCCTTGTGGCGGCCGGTGTCGCGCTCCTGGGCCAGGGCCGGCAGGGCGGCCACCAGCAGGGCGGCCGCCAGGGCGAGGGTGAGATGGCGGACAGGGAACGAGCGCCTGCGGAGGGCCGGTCCGGAAAGGGCGGGAAGGTTCAAGGGGCGGCGACCTCGGGAAGGCGGACCGGGCGGCGGCGGGCCGAAACCCGCCGCGCGCGTCAACGGTTGTCGCCTGTATCTAGGCCCGCGGCCCCGGTGCTGTCAAGACGGGCCTTGAGCGTCCGCACCTGCAGCTCGTACTGGTAGACCATGCGCACGAGCTGGTCGTTGCGCTCGCGCAGGCGCTGGATGGTCTGCAGGTCGTCGAGCCGGTCGCCCGACCAGCCGCGGTCGATGACCGCGCCCGGCTGCATGGACCTGGCGCCGGTCGAGACGCTCCGGCCGATGCCCGCCTCGTACAGGCCCGTGCCGCGCGAGGCGCCGAACAGGGACCTGCGGTCCGAGCGGCCGGCCAGGCTGGCCGCCGGGGACGCCGCCTGGGCCGTCGTGTTCGCGGGCGCCTCGACGACGGGGACGGCCGCCACCTGCGGCGTCGCGCGGCCGGCCGGCGTCGCCGCGCCCGGCGCACCCTGCGGACCCAGGAACACGGCCACCGCCAGCATCGCCGCCAGCCCGATGGAGGCGGCCGCGCCGAACGCGGGCCACCACGAACCGCGGCGCACGGCGGGCTCGTCCTCGAGCCACGGGTAGGCCGTCTCGCCCGCGCGCTGCTGCAGCGCCTGGTTCAGGCGCAGCTGCAGCTTCCAGTCGAAGTTGTCGGGCAGCCGCGGCTCGGTCGCCGCCAGCAGCCGGCGTCCCGTCTGCAGGTCCTCGCGGAACGAGCGGCACTCGCCGCACGCGTCGAGGTGCGCCAACAGGCCGGCGGTGGCGTCCGGGGGCAGCAGCCCGTCGATCTCGCGGCTCAGAAAATCCCTGGCCTTGCTGCAACGCATCGTGGGGTTCCTTTCCATCACTCTTCGTTGTCCGTCCGGTTGTCCTCGGCGGCGGCCCGCGCCTCGATCTCCTCGAGCTCCGCGAGCAGGGTCTCGTTCTTCAGCATCGGCTTGATGAGCAGCCGGAACCGGGTGCGCGCGCGGTTGATGCGCGAGCGCACGGTGCCGAGTTTCAGGCCGGTGACCTGCTGGATCTCCTCGTAGCTGAGCTGCTCGACCTCGCGCAGCAGGAACGGCACGCGGTAGCGCTCGGGAATCTTCGCGGTCGCCTCGGCGATCAGCCGGCCGAGTTCCTCGCGCTCGATGCGCGCCGACGTGTCCGCGCGCGCGTCGGCCGGGTCGACCGGCATCTCGTCGTCCTCGGGAGCGGGGTTCAGGCTGATCGTCACCGGGCGGCGCGAACGCTGGCGCATCTTGTTGCGCACCAGGTTGGTCGCGATGGTGAAGACCCAGGTCGAGAAGCGAGCGATCTCGCGGTACTTGGCCGCGTGGATGTAGACGCGGATGAGCGTCTCCTGCGTGAGCTCCTCGGCCAGGGCGGGGTCCTTCACCATGCGCATGATGAAGCTGAACAGGCGTCCCTTGTAGCGGGAGACGATCTCGTCGTATGCCCGCTTCTGCCCCTGCTGGACCAGGACAATGAGGTCCTCGTCGCGCAGGTCGCGCAGGGCGCCCCTTTGCTGCCGGGGATCCTCGAAGGGGGTGTTTTCGCGCGACGGGTTCACCTTGCGCTCCTGACGACGACCGGGAAACGGAACCGCAGGCCCTTCAACGCCCCGGCGCGGGGGAAGTTCCCGGTTCCGGGACGGCGGGCAGCGCCAGGATCTCGCCCAGCGACCACCAGGGCAGGAAGACCTCGTCCGGGGCCGCGGCAAAGGGCCGTTCCCGGCGCGGAGTGACCACGAGGCTTCCCGGGCGGCGCGACGACCGGACGGTGACGCTGCCGTCGTTCGCGCGGGCCAGCCGCACGACCTCCCCCGGCCCGCCACCACCGCGCGCCCGCGCTGCCAGATCGCGCCGCAGGCCCGCCGGGGCGGCCCCGGCGCCCGCGGGATCGTCGACGGCCACCGCCGCCAGGACGAGCGCGGCGCGGTCCTCGCCGCCGGC
>CAINDZ010000455.1 GCA_903847545.1 uncultured bacterium
CCCGGTGGCGCTGCTGCGCTGCGGCACCGTGCACCCGGGGCGCTACCTGGCGCTGGTGGGCGGCACGGTGGCGGCGACCGAGGAGGCGCACGCGACCGGCGTCGCCAGTGGCTGCGCGTGCACCCTGCTGGTGGACGACGTGTGCCTGGCCGACCCGCACCCGCAGCTGGCCGCGGCCATCGACGGCGTCAGGCGCCCCTGCGAGGGCGACGCCGTGTGCGTCATCGAGGTCGGCACCTCGCCGGGCCTGCTGCGGGCCCTGGACGCGGTGCTCAAGGCGGTGCCGGTCACGCTGGTCGAGGCGCGGCTGGCCGACGACCTGGGCGGCCGCGCCCTGGCCGTGCTGGGCGGCGACCTGCCCGACGTGCAGGCGGCGCTGGAGCTGGCCCGCGCAGCGAAGGGCGCGGCAGCCGACTGGCTGGGCGGCACGCTGCTGCCGCGGCTGGACGACACCCTGCGCGAGGTCATCAACGGCGGCACGACGTTCCGCGCCTGCGCGACGGTCGAGCCGGCCGGCGCCGAGACGCTGCCGGCCGTCGCGGGGGAGGCGTAGCCGTGTTCCTGGGCCGGGTCATCGGCAGGCTCGTGGCGGCCACCATCACGCCCGGCATGGAGGGCGTGCCCCTGCTGTGGGTGCAGCCCCTGGACAAGCACTGCCGCCCCGAGGGGAAGGCCTTCGTCTGCGCCGACGGCACCCGCATGGCGGGCCCAGGCGAGCTGGTCTACTGGGAGGCCAGCCGCGAGGCGGCCCTGACCCTCGAACCGAGCTTCGTGCCCGTGGACCACGCGGTGGTCGGGCTGGTCGACGACGTGCAGATTGACGACATCGGTGACGCGGACGGCCCGACCGGCCCCGCGCCGTCCGGCCCGGTCGCGCCCGCCGCCGCCCCGCGCCGCAAGAGGAAGCCATGATCCTGGCCCGCGTCACCGGTCGCATCACCTCGACCATCCAGCACCCGGGAATGGACGGCCGCACGCTGCTGGTCCTGGACAAGCTGGGGCCCGACGGCGGGCCGGCCGGGGGCTACCTGATCGCCGTCGACGCCGCGGGGGCCGGCCCCGGCCAGAAGGTGCTGGTCCTGGACGAGGGCAACGGCGCCCGCCAGATCCTCGGCGGCAAGGACCTGCCCATCCGCTCGCTGGTCGTGGGCATCGTCGACGACGTCGGCTAGCCGCCCGCCCGCCTTTCCCGGCCGAGGAACTTGCGCCGGCGCAACTCCCCCTTTGGCGCATCGCCCCTTGTCGGCTACCTTAGTCGCGCCGATGTCGCCGGCCAGGCCGGCACGGACCCCGGATGATCCCGGTTGGGGGTGTCATAGATGATCAGTTACCTGAAGCACCATGCCGGACAGCTTGTCGAGGCGCCCGGGCTGCCCGAGGCCGAACTGGTGAGGGCCGTGGCGCCCGAGCCGGGCGAGCTGGCGTTCCTGTCGGCCGAGCTGGACATCCCCCTGGACTTCCTGGTCGCCGCGCTCGACCGCGACGAGCGCCCGCGTATCGAGGTCGAGGACGGTTGCCGGCTCGTCATCATGCGCATCCCGCACCACGACCCCAGTTCGGACACGCCGTACATCACGCTGGCCATGGCCGTCATCCAGACGCCCACGCACCTGGTCGCGGTGTGCTCGGAAGAGGCGCCGCTGTGGAACGAGCTGCTCAGCAGCGGCCGTCGGCAGCGCCTGCCGTCGCCCGTCGATCGCGTCGGCTTCCTGAGCGCGCTGCTGATGGTGGTCGCGCGGCAGTACCTGGCCTACATCCGCCAGATCAAGGACGAGGCCGACCAGGCCGAGATGGCCATCCACGGCTCGCTGCGGAACGAGATGCTCATCCGCATGCTGAACCTGGAGAAGTGCCTCGTCTTCTTCACGACGTCGCTGCGCGGCAACGAGCCCATGTGGGACCGCTTCCGCAAGATCTTCGGTCGCGAGCTGACCGAGGACGAGCAGGACCTGGTCGACGACGTGAAGATCGAGTTCCGGCAGGCGCAGGACCTGGCCGACATCTACAGCAACATCCTCAGCGGCATGATGGACGCGTTCGCCTCGATCATCGCCAACAACCTGAACGTGGTCATGAAGTTCCTGACCCTGATCACGATCATCCTGATGCTGCCCACGCTGATCGCCAGCATCTACGGCATGAACGTCGAGCTGCCGTTCCAGCACGTGCGCAACGCGTACCTGATTCCGCTCCTGCTCTCGGGCGCGCTTTCGCTGATCGGCGTGTGGACGTTTTTCCGGAAGCGGTGGTTCTGAGCCGGAATCTGCATTGCCAAGGTGCTCGCAGCGCCGCCACGGCCCTGGCCCTGGCGGCGTTGCTGTCGTTCGCCGGTTGCTCGCGCGCGCCGCTGCTGGTGCGCGGGCCGTTCGATCTGGTGACGACGCCTGTCAGCGCGCCTTTCGCCCAGCCCATCGTCGCGGCCGGCCCCACCTGGGAACTGACCTTCGAGTTCGACCGCCCAGGCGACAGCCATGCCGCCGATTGCCTGCATGTGGCGCTGGTCGATGCCGCCGGCCGGCGGCACACGTTGGTGGCGCCGCGCCTGGACCGGCGTGGCGAGAGCATGGTCTGCCTGATCGGCGCGCTGGAGCCGCCGGTCGCCGGGCCGACGGTGTCGTTCACGGCGATCGAGCTGTCGTCGGACTCGCCGGTGCGGGTGGAGGCGGTGCGGGGCCTGTCCCGGTAGGCCTTGCTCGCTACTTGAAGTCCGCCGCCGCGCCGACCGGGGTCAACCTCACCAACTGAACGTCGGTGATTTCGTGCCTGGGCGAGATTTGCACCCGGGCCAGCAGATGACGGCTCCAGGAATTCGTCCCCGTGTAGGCGTATTCCTGCGCGACAAGGACCGAATACCCGCACCCGACAGTTCCGCATTGCCCTTCCCTGAAGACAATGAATGCGCTGCCGCGTTCCGTATCGGGTCCCCAGCCATCCTGGACCGCGATCACCTCGGGACAATTATAGAACGCCGCGATGATGTCGGAATCACTCGCCTCGGCCGCGGACGCCGTGGGTGCCGAAGCGACCAGTGCGACAAGAATGGCCAGGGTGTTGATCAGCTTCATGGCATTGCCCTTTCGCGTCCGCCGACTTGCGCCGGCGCAACTTTCACGACACCGGGATTCCTGCCCCGCTCCCGTCAGCGCGCGCCCCCACGCCCCCGTCCGAACCGGTACCAAACCAGCCCCGACGCCGTCAGCACAAGGCCCAGCAGCGACGGCCACGGCGCCGTGATGACCGTCACGGCCATGAACGCCACCTGGATGACCAGCACCACGACCAGCGTCACCGGCCAGCCGGGCACCCGGAACGGTCGTGCCAGTCCCGGCAGCTTGCGCCGCAGCACCCACACCGCCACGAATGTCGAGAGGTTGAACAGCGCCGAGGTGAAGGCGAAGTAGTCGATGACCGTCTCGTAGGCGCGCCCCGCGAGCCCGGCCGCGACCAGCAGCACGGTGGCCCACAGCGCCTGGCCGACCAGGGCGCCCAGCGGGGTGTGGTGCGCATCGTCGACCACGCCGAGCGGTCGCGGGAACAGCCCGTCGCGCGCCATGGCGTGCCACGTGCGCGACTTCACCAGGACCTGCGCGTTGATGTTTCCGGCGGTGCTCAGCACGACCGCGAGTGCGATCAGCACCGCGCCGCCCGTGCCCAGGGCCGCGCGCATGGCGTCGGCGGCCACCTGCTTCGTGCCGGCCATGCCCGCCGGGCCCAGTTGCTTCAGGTAGGCGAGGTTCACCAGCAGGTAGAAGGCCAGCACCACGCCGATGCCCCAGAGGATGGAGCGCGGCAGGTTGCGC
>CAINDZ010000456.1 GCA_903847545.1 uncultured bacterium
CCGCGACCTGCCGGCGGTCCTGCGGACGCGCGAGGTGTGGACGCCGCGCACGCTCCGGTTCTGCCGCGAGGTCGACACGGCGCGCCCCTCCTTCTGGACGCTGGTGCGGCGCCGCCTGTTCCGGCGCGGGTTCCGGCTCGACACCTGACCGCGGCCCTGCCCGCGACCGCCGGCGGGCGTGCAGGCTGGCGGCTTCGTGCCCCGGTTGCGGTCATTTCGCCGGGGGGCGGCGGGGACGCCCACCCGGGTCCGCACGTGACGCCGGGCCGGTTCTGCGCTAAGTTGAGTCCCGGGGGACATGTGGCAGGGCCGGGGCACGGAGGACCGGCTCCCGCAGGCGTTGGCGCGCAAATTGCTATTTGCCATCGCCCCCGCCGGCGCCCGCCGGCGTGGCTGTCGTGGGATCCGCAGGACGACCAAGGAGCCTTGCATGAGGACCGCAACCAGGTTCATGGCGCTCGAACTTGCTGTGCTGCTGGTGGTTATGGCCGGCGCGGCAGGCGCCCAGACGATCTCCGGCGTGTCCGGCACGGTCCAGCACGGGGCGGCGGTCGTGATCAGCGGGTCGGGATTCGGCGCCAAGGCGGCCGCCACGCCCGTGGTGTGGGACAACATGGAGACCGGGGCCTTCAGTTCGCGCTGGAGCGGCACCGGATCGCCCGGCGTGCTGCGCGTGAACACCGACAACCAGCGCCACACCAACAGCCGCTACAACGGCATGGCCAACTTCATCGGCGTCAACAACGTCGAGCACGCCTCCTTCCAGGGCGGCACGAACAGCCCCAAGTGGTACTGCCAGTACTGGTTCAAGCTGGGCGACGACTGGAACTGGGGGACGACGGGCACCGCGGGCGGCTCGGCCAACCTGGCCAACATCAAGTTCTTCCGCATGTGGTCGTCCGGCTCGGCGACGGACAACTGGGTGACCGCGACCGAGGGCTGGTCGAACGACGCCATCTACAAGTCCTCGGGCCCGATCAACGAGTCGGGCTGGTTCGCGAACGGCTACCAGCAGGACTGGACCATCGGCCGCTGGCACCTGCTGCAGGTCGAGTACAAGGACAGCTCGCAGCGCGACCTGCGCGACGGCTCGGTCAAGATGTGGATGGACGGCAAGCTGATCCTGGACGACAACACCCTGCTGACGCGCAGCACCGCCGGCTCGGCCGACGGCGAGTTCATGCGCCCGTACGGCATCGGCTTCTTCAACAGCTGGGGCGACGGGTCCACCGACGACAACCACTTCTACATCGACGACTGCTACATCGACAACACGTGGGCCCGCGTCGAGCTGGGCGATGCCAGCACGCTGGCGGCCTGCACGCACCGCGAGATCCAGCCGACCACGGCCTGGTCGGCGTCGCAGGTGAACGTGACGCTCAACGGCGGCAGCTTCGTGCCCGGCAACCAGGCGTACCTGTTCGTGGTGACGGATGCCGGCGCGGTCTCGCCCGGTTACCCGGTCACGATCGGCGGCACGCTGGTCAGCGCCCCGGGCCAGCCCGGCAAGCCCACGTTCTGACCCGGGGGCGGCAAGTCGGCATGAGCAACGGCCGAAATGGCGGGGCCGCGGTCGCCCATGTCGCCTACCTGATCGACACCCTGTCCTGCGACACGGCCGGGACGCAGAAGCAGCTGCTGGAGACCATCCGGCGGCTTGATCGCGCGCGCTACATCCCCCTGCTCGTGTGCCTGTGGGAATCGCCGTGGATGCGCACGGCGGACCTGCCCTGCGAGGTCGTGTCGCTGGGCCACCGTGGGTTCCTCAAGGCGGGGTTTCCCGGCGTCGTGCGCCGGCTCGGGCGGCTGTTCGACGACCGCGCGATCGACCTCGTGCAGGTCTTCTTCGACGAGGCGATCTTCGTCGGCTGGCTGGGCGCCCGGGCCTCGCGCCGGCGCCCGGTCCTGGTGTCGAGCCGGCGCGACATGGGGCTGGGCGCGGCCAACCAGCCCTGGTACCACCGCCTCTTCCCCGTCGTGTTCCCCCTGGTCAACCGCGACTACGCGGCCATCATCGCCAACAGCGAGATGGTGCGGCGGCACGCCTCCCGGCGCGAGCGGACGCCGCTCGCCAAGTACCGGCTCGTGCGCAACGGCGTGGCCTTCCCGGCGCCGGGCGAGGTGGCGGCCGCCGTCGCGGGGGCGGCGTCGCCCGTCGCCGGCGTGGCCTGCGTCGCCAGCCTGACGCCGGTCAAGCGCCACGACGTCCTGCTGCGCGCCTGGGCCGGCCTGCCCGACGCGGCGTCGGCCGGTCCACGGCACCTGTACCTGCTTGGAGAGGGCCCCGAGCGCGGCCGCCTCGAGGCCCTGGCCAGGACGCTGGGCATCGAAGGCACCGTCACGTTCGCCGGCGCGGTCACGGACGTTTCCGCGCGCCTGGCGGGCATGCAGCTGGGGGTGCTGTGCTCGGATCGCGAGGGGTTGTCCAACGCCATCCTCGAGTACATGGCGTGCGGGCTGCCGGTGGTCGCCACGGCCGTCGGCGGCAACCCCGAGCTGGTCGACGACGCCAACGGCGTGCTGGTGCCGCCCGGCGACCCGGACGCGCTGGGCGCCGCCATCGCCCGCCTGCTCGGCGACGCGGCGGCGCGCGGCCGCCTGGGGGCCGCCTCGCGCGAGCGGATCACCGGCCAGTACGCATGGGACGCGGCGATGAACGCCCTGCTGGGCTGCTACGACGACCTGCTGGCGGCCCGCCGCCCCGTCAGAACCGACTCTTCAGCCTGAGGAAAGGCTTCTCCACCAGGAAATAGCTGCCCGAGGCGAAGGCCACCGTGACGGCCAGCGCGAAGACGAACTGCACCGCCGGCGGCATCCCCTCCAGCACGCGCTTGGACGTGAACAGCGTCAGCTGCTGCCACAGGTAGAGCGGGTACGAGATGCGGCCCAGGTAGCGCGTCACGGGGTGCTCGAAGATGCGCCAGCCGCCGGTGTCCGAGAACCACATCAGCTGCATCAGGAAAATCGCCGTCAGCAGGGGCTCGAGCGCGTAGCCCACCGTGAAGATGAACGTCGTGGACGAGTGTCCCGCCTGCGCCGCGAACAGCAGCGCCAGCGTCAGCAGCGGCTGCCACGCCGAGCGCGTCAGCGCGCGCGCCAGGCCGTCCAGCGCACCGCGGCGCAGCAGGATCGCCAGCAGGCACCCGATCGCCAGGTGGTCCATCCGCGTGTCGAACGCGCGGTACAGGTACTCCTGGGGGACGTGGAAGACCAGCAGCAGGACGGCCCGGTGGATCCACACCGCGACGATCGCGAAGCCCAGGTACCAGGGCAGCCGCTGCGGGCGGCGCAGGCCCAGGATGAACAGGGCGGGCCACAGCAGGTAGAACTGCTCCTCGATGCTGAGCGACCAGGTGTGCGGGAAGAGCATGCAGTCGCTCGGCACCAGCCCCATCCAGTAGTTGCTGAAGTAGAAGAGCGCCGAGATCGCCTGGCCCCAATCCAGGTAGTGGCCCCGCGCCAGGTAGATGCCCACCCCGGCCAGCCAGAAAGCGTAGAAGGCGGGGAAGATGCGCAGCACGCGGCGGCGGTAGAAGTTCTTCAGGGAGACGGTGCCGGTCTTCTCGGTTTCCTTGAGCATCAGCCAGGTGATCAGGAACCCGCTCAGCACGAAGAATATCAGGACGCCCAGCGCGCCGTTGATGAACTCGAACCCGAAGTGGTTCGCGATCACCAGCAGTACCGCCAGCGCCCGGATGCCGTCGAGACCGGGGATGGTGGAGCGACCCACCCGGGCATGGTAGGCGGCGGCCCAGCCCGCGTCCGTGCTCGGGGCCGGCGCGGGGCGGCCGGACAGGTTTGCAGGCATCGCGGGTCGTCCTTTCCCGGGGGGCGCGCGCGGCGCGGTGCGCGTCGTTGGCGAAACACGCCGCTTGGGGTACAGTGTCGACGGTCGTGACCGGCGCCCAAGGTACCTCATCCTGCGCGCGTTGACGATCTTGAACGTGGAAATGGATCGATTCGGGGGGGCCTCGTTGGTGTCGACATCGCCGGTTACCGTCAGCGTCGTCGTCCCCTGCCACAACGCGGAGCCGTACCTCGGGCGCACCCTGGCGTCCATCTGCGCGCAATCCTGGCGCGACCTCGAGATCATCGTCGTGGACGACGGCTCGACCGACGGCTCGGTCGCGGTGGCCGAGGGCCTCGGCGACCCCCGGCTGCGCGTCGTGCGGCAGGCGGCCAGCGGCGGCCCCTCGGCGCCGCGCAACCGCGGCATCGCCGAGGCCCGCGGTCGCCTCGTCTTCTTCTGCGACGCCGACGACGTGATGCGCCCGGGCAAGGTCGAGGCGCAGGTCGCCCTGCTCGAGGCCCACCCCGATGTGGGCCTCGTGTTCACCGACTTCGAGGTCATCGACCTCGAGGACCGGGTGCTCGAGGGCTCGTTCCTGGCGCCGTTCGCCACGCTGCGCCGCGTCGTGGCGGCCGGCCCCGGGCCCGAGGGCGGGCTGCGGCGGGACCGGCTGCTGGACGGGCTGCTGCGCGCCAACTTCATCGGCACCTCGTCCGTCGCCGTGCGCAAGTCGGTCCTCGACGACGTCGGGGGGTTCGACCCCGCCCTGCCGTCGAGCGAGGACCTCGACCTGTGGCTGCGCATCGCGCGGTGCCATGCCTGCGCGTTCCTGGACCTCGTCGGGCACGGTTACCGCCGGCGGCCCGGCAGCGTCATGCACGACAACTCGCCGCGGCACCCGCTGGCCCGCATCGAGGTCCTCGAGCGGCAGCTGGCCGCCGGGGCGACGCCGGCGCAGCGGCGCGTCATCCGCCAGTGGATCGCCCGCAACCTCTGCGGGCTGGGCTACCTGAGCGAGCTGCAGGGCGACCACGCCCGGGCGCGCACATTCCACCTCGAGTCCCTGCGCGCGCGGCCGAACCTGCAGGCGGCGTGGGGCTGGGGCAAGGCGACCGTGCGCGAGGCCGTCGGCGCCCGGGGCGGCCGCCAGTTCCTGGCCTATGCCGCCATCGGCGCCGTCGGCACGGGCTTCCACTACCTGACGCTGGTCGCGCTGGTGTCGCGGGCGCGGCTGGACCCGGTGGCGGCGACCAGCTGCGGCTTCGTGGTCGGGGCGGTCGTGAACTACGTCGGGAACTACCACCTGACGTTCCGCAGCCGCCGGGGACACGTCGGCACGATGGGGCGCTTTTTCGCGGTCGCGGCGGCCGGCATGGCGGTCAACGCGGCCGTCATGGCGCTGTGCCACCGGGCCCTGGGCATCCATTACCTGGTCTCGCAGGTCCTGGCGACCGGCCTCGTCGTCGTCCTGACCTTCCTGGCCAACCGCGCCTGGACCTTTCGCGAGGTGAGCGATGACCGAGCACGCTGACGAGTCCCGCACGGCCGGGACCGAGCGCCTGTCCGTGGTCGTGCCCTGCTACAACGAGCAGGAGGTGCTGCCCGAGTTCCACCGGCGGCTGGCCGGCGTGCTGGAGGCGCTCGGCCTGCCGTGGGAGGTGGTGTACGTCAACGACGGCAGCCGCGACGGCACCCTGGGCGTGATGCGCGGGCTGCAGGCGGCCTGCCCGCAGGTGGCGGTCGTCGACCTCAGCCGCAACTTCGGCAAGGAGATCGCGATGACCGCCGGCCTCGACGCCTGCGTCGGCGACGCCGTGGTCATCATCGACGCGGACCTGCAGGACCCGCCCGAGCTGATCCCGCAGCTGGTCGCCGAGTGGCGCGCCGGCTTCGACATGGTCTACGCCCGCCGCGACTCGCGCCTGGGCGAGACGGCGCTGAAGAAGGCGACGGCCCGCGTGTTTTACCGCGTCATCGGCAAGCTGAGCCGCGTGAGCATTCCGGCCGACACGGGCGACTTCCGGCTCATGAGCCGGCGCGCGGTCGACGCCCTGCTGCAGCTGCGCGAGCAGCACCGCTTCATGAAGGGCCTCTTCGCCTGGGTCGGCTTCCCGCAGAAGGCGGTGCTCTACCGCCGCGACCCGCGGTTCGCCGGCGACACGAAGTGGAACTACTGGAAGCTGTGGAACTTCGCCGTCGAGGGCATCACGTCGTTCTCGACGGTGCCCCTGCGGCTGGCGACCTACTGCGGCATCGGCATCGCCTTCATCGCCTTCATCTACGCGGGCTGGATCTTCTACAAGACCCTGGCCTACGGCGAGTCGGTCAAGGGCTACCCGTCGCTGATGGTCGTGCTGCTGTTCCTCGGCGGCGGGCAGCTGATCGGCATCGGCGTCCTGGGCGAGTACCTCGGGCGCATGTTCAACGAGACCAAGAACCGCCCCCTCTACTTCCTGAACGAGCACCTCCCGTCGTCGCTCGGGCGGCACGGCGCGGGCGCGACGCGAAAGGCCCCCGATGCGTGAGCGAAGGCTGGACACCCCGCTGGCGTTCCTAGCGGCGGCGCTGATCTTCTCGCTGGCCTGCAAGCTCGCGGTGATCAAGGTGGGCGCGCCCTGGGTCTCGATCGATGACCGCACGACGTTCGACGGCGGCTTCCTCGCCTGGTTCGGGCAGGCCCCGCCGCAGCGCATGTACCTCGAGAGCTGGCTCGCCGGCCTGCTGTCGGTCGGCACCTACGCGTTCCGGGTGGTCACCAACGCGATTCCCGGCTCGCTCGGCCTGAACATCGTGGCCGACGCCTACGGCGACTTCTACCGCCACCCGGACCCGTACGCCCACGTCTACCGCGCCTTCGTGCTGGTGCTCGACCTGGCGGCGGCCCTGCTGACCTGGCGCCTGGCCCGTCGCGCGCTGGGCGACCTGTGGCGCGGCTGGGGCGCCGTGCTGCCGCCGGCGATGTTCCTGCTGACGTACAACACCGTCTGGGCCGACATCGTGGCCCGGCCCGACGCGATGCTGCCGCTGTTCGTCACCGCCGGCCTGCTCATGTACTACCGGTCCGGGTTCGGCGAGCGCCAGGGGTGGCTGCTGGGCGCCGGCTTCGTGCTGGGCCTCGGTGCCGGGCTCAAGCTGCACGTGGCCCTGGCCGTGATCCTGATGTTCGGCGACCTGGTCCGCGTGCACGGATGGCGCCGCGCGGTGCGCCTGGGCTGGGCGTTCGCCGCCCTGTCGCTGCTGGCCTTCCTGGTGTCGGCCGGCATCCCGCTGTTCGACCCGCTCAAGTACGTCAAGCTGCGGATGACCAACGCCAAGGACGACGCGTCCCCGTGGCTCAAGTGGGGGCACGAGTTCATCACGATGCTGCGCGGCACCGGCTGGGTGGTGCTGCCGCTGACGGTGGCGGCGGTCGTGATGCGCGGGCGCGGCTCGTTCCGGCGGCTGAACCCCGTGGCCGCCAGCCTCGCCTTCCAGGCGATCGGCTGGCTGCTGCTGTTCGCGGCCATCCGCCAGTTGCGCGGCTACTGGATGCTGCCGGCCCTGCCGCTCTTCTACACGGCGGCGACCGGCTTCCTGGCCTGCCTGGCCGCCGAGCGCCCGCGCTGGCGGCGCGCCGCCGCCGCGGTTGCGGCCGTGGCGCTCGTCGTGCTGGGCGCGCAGAGCGTGATGGAGGTGGGCCGTTTCCGGGCCTCGGCGCAGGATGGGCTCCGCAACTGGATCCGCGCCAACGTGGCGCGCACCGACCCGTTCTTCGTGTTCGGGTTCGAGGGACTGGTGCTGCCGCGCAGCACGCAGGCGCTGGCCACGATCGCGACCGGCATCGAGCGCGGCATCGCCGCCGACCGGGCCTCGGGCCAGCCGTTCACCGAGCGCCACCTGAAGAACTGGGAGGAGGAGGTCGAGCTGGCGCGGCAGGATTTCCTGGGCCGCCGGTGTGACGACGGCTGGGAGTTCTACTCCTACCACACGACGCCGTTCGACAAGTACCAGGGTCTCGTGGACATGGGGGCGATGCGCTACATCATGGTCGAGGAGCACTTCGAGAACCCGCCCGACTTCCCCCTGGCCGACTACCTGGCCCGGGACTTCGACCTGGTGGCCGAGACCACCGGCGCCGGCGGCGAGGGCTACGGCCTGGCCTACCGCATCTACGCCCGCCGCGCGGGCGAAGGGCGCTGACGTGCGCGTCCTTCACCTGCTCGAGAGCGGCGGGCTCTACGGCGCCGAGCGCGTCGTCCTGAACCTGTCGGAGGCCATGCGTGCGGCGGGAGCGTTCGAGCCGGTCGTCGGCTGCATCGTGCAGCGGCCCGGTGAGCCGTGCGCGCTGTACGACGAGGCCGTGCGCCGGGGCTTCGCCGCCGAGAAGGTCCTGCTGCGGAACCTGGGCCTGGCCCTCGACGCGCCGGCAGCGGCCCGCCGCTGGGCCCGCCTGGGCATCGGCCTGGTGCACAGCCACGGCTACAAGGCCACGGTCTTCGGCAGCGCCGTGCGCGCGCTGCGCCCGCTGCCGATGACAGCGACCTGTCATTTGTGGTTCATCGGCCCGCGGACCCCGCTCAAGATGCGCGCGATGGTCGCCGCCGAGCTGCGGCTCTACCGCCGGTTCCGGACCGTCGTCGCGGTCTCGGGCGAGATCCGCGACGTGCTCGTGCGCGCCGGCGTGTCCGCCGACCGCGTCCGCGTGATCGCCAACGGCATCCCGCTGGGCGCGCCAGCGCCGGCCGCGGCCGACCGCGAGGCGCTGCGGGCGGCGCTGGGGGCGGGGCCCGGGACCTTCCTGGTGCTGAACGCGGGACGCCTGACGGCCCAGAAGGACCAGGCCTCGTTGCTGCGCGCGGTCGGCGACGCGCCCCTGGACGGGCGTCCCCTGCGCTGCGTGGTGGCGGGTGAGGGCGAATTGCGCGAAGTTCTGGGGGGGGAAATCGAGGGCCGCGGCTGGTCCGGGCGGGTGGCCCTGCTGGGCTTCCGCGACGACGTGCAGGCCCTGCTCGGCGCGGCGGACGTGTTCGCCCTGCCATCACTCGACGAAGGCATGCCGATGATCCTGCTGGAAGCCGCCGCGGCCGGGTTGCCCATCGTGGCCACGCCGGTCGGGGACATTCCCACGCTGCTGCGGCACGGGCACAACGCGCTGCTCGTGCCCGCGGGCGACGTCACCGCGTTGCGCGAGGCGCTGCTGCGGCTGCGGGACGAGCCGGGGCTGGCCGCCCGGCTGGGGGACGCGGCGCGGCACGACGTGTGCGACCGCCATTCCAGCGAGGCGATGTACGAACGCTACGCAGAGGTCTACCGCGCCCATGCCCGCTAGCCAGCAGCCTACCGTGACGCCGGGCCTGGTCTCGGTCGTGACGGCGACCTACAACATGGGTCGCTACATCACCGAGACCATTGACGCGGTCCTGGCGCAGGACTACCCGCATGTCGAGTCGGTCGTCGTCGACGACGGCTCGACCGACGACACGCTGCAGGTCCTCGCCCGGTACGCCGGGAACCCGCGCGTCCGCATCGTGCGGCAGGCCAATGCCGGGCAGACGGTCGCCAAGAACCACGGCATCCGCGAGTCCCGCGGCGAGTTCATCGCCTTCTGCGACGCCGACGACATCTGGGAACCCCACAAGCTGTCGCGCCAGCTGCCGCGCTTCGCCGCGTCGGACCGCGTCGGCGTCGTCTTCAGCGACATCACCTGCATCGACGGCGAGGGGAAGCCGTTCGCGACGGAGTTCATGGCGCGTTCCGAGGGCAAGGTCACGGCGGCCCTGCTCGTGGACAACTTCGTGCCATTCCCGACCGTGGTCGCCCGGGCGGACGTGCTGCGCGAGTTCGGCGGGTTCGACGAGCGGCTGACGATGTCCATCGACTACGACCTGTGGCTGCGCATCTCCACGCGCTACGAGTTCGCCTGGGTGCGCGAGCCGCTGGCCCGCTACCGCATCTGGCCCGGCCAGATGTCCCACAAGACGGGCGAGCGCCTGGACAACTTCTTCCAGCTGCTGGAGCGCTTCCTGGCCGCCAATCCCGGCCTGCTGACGCGCCGCGAGATCGATCGCGCCTATGCGCACGTCCACGTGACGCGAGGCTACTGGCACGCGCGCGAGGGCCGGCGCGCGGCAGCCTGGGCCGATTATCGCGAGGCGATGCGGCGCGACTTCTTCGTCGTGCGCATGTGGAAGCGCATCGTGTCGCTGCCGCTCGGCCGCGACCGCGTCACCGCGAAGGCCGCCCGATGAGGATGCCCGATCCCCTGGTCGGCCGCGTCTTCGAGCCCGCGTGGGACCTCTACGAGCGCAGCGCCCGCCTGCGGGCCCTGCGCGCGCTGCGCCGCACGCAGTGGGATGCCCCGGATGTCATCCGCGCCCGGCAGGACGCCGCCCTGCGCGGCATCATCGCGCACGCCGCGTCGACCTGCCCGCACTACCGGGACGCGTGGGGAGCGGCCGGCATCGACCCGGCCTCCATCCGCACGGTCGGCGACCTGGCGCGCCTGCCCATCCTGTCCAAGGACGACATCCGCCGCAACCAGGACGCGCTGGTGTCCTCGCGCCACCACAAGGCGGACCTGCGCCGGGCGAAGACCGGCGGCTCCACGGGGGTCTCGCTGGAGATCTACTGCGACGAGCCCGGCATCCAGCGGCGCGCCGCCGCCGCCCTGCGCTCGGACGAATGGTCCGGCTGGCGCCTGGGGCAACCGATGGCCGCCGTCTGGGGCAACCCTCCGGTCGCGCGCACGCTGAAGAACCGGCTGCGCGCCGCGCTCAAGGACCGCATCATCTACCTCGACACGATGCGCATCGACGAGCCGGCGCTCGAGCGCTTCGTGGCCGACTGGAAGCGCATGCGCCCGGGGCTGCTCTTCGGCCATGCCCATTCGCTGTTCATCCTGGCCGAGCACCTGCGCGACACGGGGTGCCGGCTGGACCCGAGCGGGGTCATCGCCACCAGCATGATGCTGCTCGAGCCCGAGCGGCGGGTCATCGAGGCGGTCTGCGGCGTACCGGTCACCAACCGCTACGGGTGCGAGGAGGTCAGCCTCATCGCCTGCGAGTGCGAGCAGCACCGCGGCCTGCACCTGAATGCCGACCACGTCATCACCGAGTTCCTGCGCGACGACGGCACGCCCTGCGCGCCCGGCGAGGACGGCCGGCTGGTCGTCACCGAGCTGGTCAACCTCGGCCAGCCGCTCATCCGCTACGAGCTGGGCGACCGCGGGGTGCCGTCGGACCGGGCGTGCCCCTGCGGGCGCGGGCTGCCGCTGATGGAGCAGGTGACCGGCCGCACCGCCGACTTCCTGCTGGCCGAGGGCGGTTACCGCGTGCAGGGCATCTCCATCATCGAGAACACGCTGACGCGG
>CAINDZ010000457.1 GCA_903847545.1 uncultured bacterium
CCCGGCAGCGTCCAGCTTCAGGAAGGCGGCCGACTGCCCGCGCTCGAGGCCGTGCAACAGGGCGCGATTGAACAGCCCGGCGTCGGCCAGCGGCAGTTCCTGCGCCACCAGCCAAGGCACCGGCCAGTCGGCGGCCGTGCGCGCGCCGCGCAGGAACGGGGCCTCGCCGGGCAGCGACGCGCCCCACGGGCCATCGGCGGTGTCCGCGGCCGTATACAGCGGCTGCACGCGCAGGCCCTCTGCCAGCGTCGTGATCATCGACTTGTCGAAGGGGACGCCCTTCAGCAGGCGGTCGACCTCCCGGCGCCAGACGGCGAGGTCGACGGGCGGGAAGTCGCCGGCAGGCAGGCTCTCGGAAGGCCCGCCGTGATCACTGTCAGGGCACATGGGCAGCATCCCCGGGCTGGGCCGGCAGCAGCCGGCCGGTTTCCGGGAAAGATAGTGTGGCCGGGGGCGCGCCCGAAAGGAATATCGACAGGAACGAGGCGGGCGGCCGCCGGGGCCGCCCGCCTCGCCGCCCGCGTGGGCCGCTGCGCTCAGGTGGATGCGCGCGGCGTCACCTGGACGGTGCCGCCGGCGGGCGCACCGGGCACCACGCGGGCTTCGAGCTCCAGGCGACCGTCGCCGCCGCCGACCAGCGGCCGGAGCGCGTCGATCACCTCGTTGCCGATCGCCTCGGCCTCGTCGGCCGTCGGCGCCGAGGCCGTCACCACGAGCGGACGGCCGGGATCGGTGTGCAGGTTCAGGACGGTGGCCGCCTCGACCAGCAGCGGCGAGACGCCGCTCGTGCCGTCATTGCGCCACTGCTCGGCCGAGAACAACAGGCAGGGGCCGGTGGGCGCCTCGACGCGGTAGGCGGGCAGCGTGAAGCTGGCGCCGACAAAGCGTCGCGCGTTGCCGGCCTTGTCGCGCGCGGTCAGGACCGGCGCATAGGCCAGCCCGCACGGGGCCGGGGCGCCGTCGTCGCCGAGCCCGTCCCAGCCCAGCTCGGCGGGGGCTGCGCCCTCGCCGGCCAGCCGCCGCACGACCGTGCCGCGCGCGTCGATGATCTCCACCTGCCACGCCGCCACGCCCTTCACGTCCTGGCGCAGCCGCGCCAGCGTGCCGATCGCGAACGGGGCCAGCCACGGGTGGGGCGCGCGCACGGCGCGCTCGAGCGCCGAGTCGCCCAGCAGCGGCTGCACGAGGTCCGGGCGTTTGCGCTCGACGATGTCCAGCGTCGACTCCACCTCCAGGCCGGGCGCGGCCATGGGGTCGAGGTCGAGCTTCAGCTGCGGGCGCTCGAAGTGGATGCGCACCTGGCTGGCGCCCTCGACGGTCAGGCTGCCGAGCGAGCCGCCGCCCTGGGCCGGCAGGCCGAGCGGCGACGGCTGGGCGGCCGCCGGGCTGACCGAGGCGACCGTCACCGGGGCCTTGGCGTCGTTGCCGGCCGCGGATGCCGCGAGGGGCGCGGCCGCGATGGCGCAGGCCGCCGTGGTGCTCAGGATGATGCGCTTCGTGTCCATGTCGTCCTCCCCGCCCTGCGCCGGCTCAGCCGCGCAGGCGGAAGCGGAAGGTGATCGTGCCGGACTGCCCGGCCGCGTCGCCGCCGGCCAGCGGCGCGAACCGCCACCGGCGCAGCGCCGCCGTCGCCTCTTCGTCGAAATCACGGAAGCCGCCGGTGCGGGTCACCTGCACGTCCTCGCGCACGCGCCCGTCCGGCAGCACGGTGAACTGCAGCTTCACGACGGCCTCGACCGCCTGCTTGCGCGCCCAGCCCGGGTACTGCGGCAGCGCCTGCGAAACCACGGCGCGATCGGCCGCCGCGCCCTCCACGACGATGTCGCGCGCATCGATGGTCGGGGCCGCCGCCTGCGCGGCCGCGCTCG
>CAINDZ010000458.1 GCA_903847545.1 uncultured bacterium
CTCACCGCCGCCCTGGCCGGCATCCGGGTACGCATCGGCCACCGCGGCGATGGTCGCGCGCCCCTGCTGTCGCACGCCCTGCCGCGCGCGGCGCGCGGCACGCGACACTACACGCGCGAGATGGTCGACCTCGGCGTCGCGCTCGGTGAGGCCTGGGATTGGAGCGCCGTGGCGCCCGCGGGCGACGGCGCCCTGGCGACAAGGCTGGCCACGGCGCCGGAACGGCCCGGCGACGACGATGGCCGACCGCTCTGGGTGCTCGGCCCGGGCACGACCTTCGGCCCGGCGAAGAACTGGCCGGCCGGGCCGATGGCCGCGTTCATGGCAGCCGCCGTGCGCGGCCGCGGCGTGCGTTTCGTGCTGCTCGGCGACGGCGGCGCCGCGGGCATTGTGGCGCAGTTGAGGGAGCACCTGCCGCACCTGCGCTGGGGGGGCGGGGATGCGCGCGACGCCGACGTGACGGACCGGACCGGGCAGACTTCACTGGTCGCGGCGGTCGCGTGCATCGGGCGCGCGCAACTCTACGTGGGCAACGACAGCGGACTGATGCACGTGGCGGCGGCGATGGGTGTGCCGACGGTCGGGCTGTTCGGGTCGTCGAACCCCGCCTGGACGCGGCCGGGCGGTCCGGCCGTGGCGGTCGTGGCCGCCGTCGGATTCGCCTGCCGGCCGTGTTATCGGCGCACTTGCAACCAGCCGGTGTTCTGCCTGTCGACCATCGAAGGCGAGCAGGTCCTGGCCGCCGCCGCCGGCGTGCTGGCCGCGCCCGCCGGCCGCGGGAACGGGAGGGCCGCGCCGTGATCTGGAAATCCCCGCCGCGCGGCGGGCAGCGCACGGGCCCCGTGCTCTTCCTCGACCGCGACGGCGTCATCATCGTCGACAAGGACTACCTGAGCGATCCCGCCGGCGTCGAGCTGGTGCCGGGCGCCGCCGCCGCGATGGCGCGGGCGGCCGCCGCCGGCTGCCTGCTCGTCGGGCTCTCGAACCAGAGCGGGGTGGGGCGCGGGTATTTCGGGCAGGCCGAGCTGGCGGCCGTGATGACCCGCGTCGAGTCCGAACTGGCCGCGCACGGCGTGGTGCTGGACGGCCTCTACTACTGCCCGCACGCACCCGGCCAGGGTTGCCGGTGTCGCAAGCCCGGCCCCGGGCTGCTGGAGGAGGCCTCGGCCTCGTTCACCTGGGATGTCACGCGGTCGTGGGTCATCGGCGACAAGGCCAGCGATGTCGAGCTGGGCCGGCGGCATGGGCTGGGAGCGGTGCTGGTCGAGACCGGGCACGGAGCGGAACAGGTCGAGCGTGTGCGCGCCGCCTGGCCCGGGGACCCGCGCGTGCTGGTCGCGGCCGACCTCGCCGAGGCGATCGACCGCGTGCTCGCGGGCGACGGCGACGGCGACGGGAGGCGGGTGCCGTGACGTGGCTCGTCGATGGGCGCCCCGTCCGGCGCGCGCTGGTGACGCGGCTGCGCTACCTCGGCGACGTCGTGATGTCGACCGTCGTCATCGACGCGCTGCGCCGGGGCGACGCCGCGCTGGAGATCGGCTACCTGTGCGAGGAGGCCCACGCGCCGGTCCTCGCCGGGCACTCGGACCTGGCGAGGGTCCATGCGCTGGCGGTGCGGCGCCACGGCGGCGACGCGCGGGCGCGCAGCGTGCCCCGCGGCGCCCCGGAAGGCGACCTCCGCGCGCAGGGTGCCGCCGGCACCGTGCGCGCGTTGAGGACCTGTCGCTACGACCTGGCCGTGGACCTGTTCTTCAACCCGCGCAGCGCGTGGCTGCTGGCGCTGGCCGGCATCAGGTGCCGCCTGGCGGGGCCTGCCGGTTCGCGCGGCTGGCTCTATGCGCACCAGTCGGCGCCCGGCGGCGCGGGCGCGGACGAGCGCTGGCCACGGCTGGCGCCCGGCGGGCTGGGAGAGCACCTGTCGCGGCTGGCGCCTCTGGTCCACCGGGAAAGCGGCCTCGGCTTCATCGACTGGTACCTGGAGTCGGGCCGCGTGGCGTGCCCGGGCCTGGCGCGACGGCCCGACGCCGGGACGCGCGTGGCGGGCCTGTTGGCGTCCCGGGGCCTGCCGCCCGCGGCGCCGTTCGTGCTGCTGGCGCCGGGCGCCACCTGGCCCACGAAGCGCTGGCCGCAGGACCATTGGGCGGAACTCGGGAAGGCCCTCGCCGCCACCTGGCCGGGATCCGTGGTCACGTTGACGCCGCCGGGCGAGGGCCAGGACACGGTACCTGCCGCGCCGCCCGCTGCAGCGCCCGCCGAAGCGCCGGGCACCAGGCGGGCGGCCACGCTGCCGGTGCTGCCCCTGCCCGACGTGATGGATGTCCTGCAGTGCGCGACGGCGCTGGTGACGGTCGACGGTGGCGTGATGCACACGGCCGTCGGGCTGGGGACGCCGACGCTGGGGCTGTTCGGGCCGACCGACCCCGTGACGTGGTTTCCCTACGAAGCGACAGGGCCGTACCGGGTGCTGGCCACGCGCCCGCCGTGCCATCCCTGCCACCTTCACGCGTGCGACGCCTTCGTCTGCCTGCCCGACCTGGCGCCGGCGACCGTGTTGGCCGCGCTCCGCGACATGCTGGCCGGCCGTCAGGCGTCAAGCGGTGGAGGGTGTTCGTGACGACGTCCCGCGACGACCACCGCCGCATACTACTGATCCGCCGCAAGGCGCTCGGCGACGCGATCGTGTCGCTGCCGGGGGCGGTTGCCGTGGGCCGGGCCTGGCCCGGGGCGCAGGTCGACTTCGTCGTCGATCGCGCGCTCGCGCCGCTGTGCGTCGCGTTGCTGGCCGGCCGCGCGCCGAACCTGCGGGTCGTGCCGTATCCGGGCGGCGGGCAGCCCTGGGTGCCGTGGCTGGCGGCGCAGCGCTACGACCTGGTCGTCGACTGGCTGGGCAGCCCGCGCACGGCGCTGTGGACGGCGCTGACATCGGCGCGCGTGCGTGTGGGCTACGACCTGCCGCGGCGGCGCTGGGCCTACAACGTGCGCGTGCCGAGGAACCGGCAGGCCGGTCGCCCCTTGCGCGGCTTCGCGGGCGAGGCGTTCCTGGACCCGCTGCGCATGCTCGGGCTGGAACCCGCGCCATGGCAGCCGGCCGGGTCACCCGGCGCCGTCGTGGTGCCCGCGCCGGACGCAACGACGCCGTTCGGCGGCTGGCTGGCCCGGTGGCTGTCCGGAACGGCGGCGCCCCGGGCGGTGCTCGTCATGAGCGCCACCTGGAGCGCCAAGGCGTGGCCCGCGCGACACGTGGCCGACCTGTGGCGCGAACTGGATGCACGGGGCGTGGCGGCCGTCATCGCGCCGGGACCGGGGGACGAGCCCCTGCTGGCGGCGCTGGCGGCCGACCTGCCGGCAGGAGCCTTCGCGCCGCCGTCAACGCTGCTCGAGATGGTGTCCCTGCTGGGGGCGGCCGACCTGTTCATCGGCACGGACAACGGGCTGCGGCACCTGGCGGCCGCCCTGGGCCGGTCCACGGTGACGGTGTTCGGCCCGACGGATCCCGGCGGCTGGAACCCCCCGGGGCCGCGGCACGTTAGCGTGCGACGCGACGAGCCCTGCTCGCCGTGCGACCTGACAACCTGCCCCGTGCCCGGGCGTCCCTGCCTGGAACAGCTCGGGGCCGGGCCGGTGGCCGAGGCGGCCCTGCGCCTGTTGAGCGAAACGGGGCCGCGCCCCGAGCGGAGGGTGGCATCGTGCTGAGACATCGACCTGGACACCCCGCCCCGCGGCTGCGGATCACGCCGGCGGTCCTGGGCGTGCTGCTGCTGCTGTGCGGCTCGACCCCGGCCGTCCGGGCCGACGAGGCGCCGCCGGCGGCCGGCCCGGCGCCCACCGTCTACGGGCCGGGCGAGCGCCTGGTCTTCGAGATCAACTACGGTCCGGTGAACGCCGGAGAGGGCACGCTGGAGACGATCGGAACGGTCGATCATCTGGGGCGGACGTGCTACCATGTCGAGAGCACGACGAACAGCAACCGGTTCTTTTCGTCGATCTACAAGGTGCGCGACCGGATCGTCACCTACATCGACGTGACGGACCTGAGCAGCGCCTACTTCTACAAGCGCCTGCGAGAGGGCGACTACAAGAAGACGCTCGAGATCAGCTTCGATCGCGAGGCGGGCCTGGCGCAGTACACCGATAACACGCCGCTTCCGGTGCCGGCGGGCATCCAGGACGAGTTGTCGGCGTTCTATTACGTGCGCAACCTGGACCTCGAGGCGGGGAAGGACCTGGCGCTTCCCGCGCACACGTCGCGTCGCACGTACCAGATGCGCGTGATCGTGCACGGGCGCGAGGTGGTGGAGGTCCCGGCCGGCAAGTTCGACTGCTACGTGGTCGAACCCGTGCTGGAGGGCGAGGGGCTGTTCAAGCACGATGGCCGCATCACGCTGTACCTGAGCGCCGACGAGAGGCGCATCCCGGTGCTTATGAGGGCGAAGGTGCCGGTCGGCTCGATCGATGTCGCATTGAAGGAATACCGGGCAGGGACGCCCCTGGCGCCGCTGCACCCGGTCGGCCGCTGAGGCGGCCGCGACCCAGGACAGAGGCAAAGGCATGACCCCTGACCATCGTCGCTCGCCGTTCGTCCCGCCCGCCGACTGGCTGGCGGACATCGACACGCCGTCCGTCGGCGCCCCCGGGGCGGGCTTCCTGTTCGTGATGACGCTGCTGGCGGCGGTGCCGCGCCTGCTCGGGCTGCGCGCCCAGTCGCTGTGGGTCGACGAGATCCTCACCTGGCAGGCCGTGCGCCCCGGGCACAACCTGGCCTTCCTCGAGCAGCTTCACGACACCATCCAGGGCCCTCTCTACACGGCGATCGCCTGGCTGCTGGTGCGGCTGGGCGACCCCGAGGTGATGATGCGGCTGCCGCTGGCGGTGGCCGGCGTGCTGACGATCCCCGCCTTCGGCGTGCTCGCCGGGCGCCTGGTCGACGGCCGCGCGGCGCGACTGGCGGTGCTGCTGCTGGCGATCAATCCGTTCCACGTGTGGTACAGCCAGGAGGGGCGCGGGTACGGCCTGCTGATGCTGTTCTCGGTCCTGGCCGCCATCGCCTACCTGGACCTCGCGGCCGGGCGCCTGCGGCGGCGGAACATCATCGCGTTCGTCCTGGCTGTGTCGGCCTGCATCCTGAGCAACCTCTCGGGCGTGTTCCTGTGGGCGGCCATGGCGGTGTCGATGGCGTTCGTCGACCGCCCGGCGCAGGGCCGCGACCGGCTGCTGGTGGCCCTGGCCTTCGGCGGCGTGCTGCTGGTGACGATGCCGTGGCTGCTGCAGGCCTCGGGCATCTGGGCCGTCGACCGCATGCTGCCGGGCGCGGGCACGGGCGAGGCGCTGCGCGGTGAGACCACGTTCACGCCGCTGGCCCTGCCGTACACGCTGCTGACGTTCTTCTACGGGTACAGCCTGGGGCCGTCGCTGGCAGAGCTGCACCGGCCCGATCGCGCGCAACTCGTGCGCGCGGCGCTGCCGCTGCTGGCTGTCGCCGGCGCGGTGGTCGCCGCGGCGCTGGTCGTCGGCGTGGGACGGCGCGCCGACCGCACGCGCGCGCGCCTGCTGGTCTGGATCCTGGTGCCGGTCGTCGTGCTCGTCGCGCTGGCGCTGCGCAACGTGAAGCCGTGGAACGCCCGCTACGTGTCGGTGGTGCTGCCGATGGTGCTGCTCCTGGCGGCGCGCGGGCTGGTGCGCCTGCCGCGCGGGGCGGGGGCCATCGGCGCGACGATCCTGCTCGGGCTCACGGTCTGGACGCTGGGCACGGGCCGCGCCGACCCGCGCTATGCGAAGGAGGATGTCCGCGAGGCCGCGCGCGTGGTGTCGGCCTCGGCCGCCGCCGGCGACGTCGCGCTGGTGCCCGTGGTCACCGGTGTCTTCGAGTACTACGACCGCGCGCGGCTGCCGCTGGTGGGCGGCTATGCGAAACCGGCCCTGGCAACGGCGGCGGCGGCCGACGCCTGGTGCGCCGCCACGCTGGCGGGGCGCGACCGGGCCTGGGTCGTGCTGGCGCGGGACTGGCACTTCGACCCGGACGGCCTGCTCGAGCCCGCGCTGGGCCGGCTGGGCACGCTGCGCCTGGTGGCCCATCCGGCGGGCGCGCGGGTCTTCGCCTGGGAGCGGGCGCCCAGGGCCGGGGCGGCGCATGGCGGCTGAGTACTACTACGGGGACAAGGCCGGCTACGAGGCGTTCGCGGGCTGCGGCACGCAACGGCCGTCCGGCCTGTTCTACGCGCTGACCAAGCGCGCATTCGACGTGGCAGCCGGCCTCGGCGGGCTGTTCCTGGTGATGCCCCTGCTGCCGTTCATCGTGATGCTCATCAAGCTCGAGACGCCGGGGCCGGTGCTGTTCCGGCAGGCTCGCGTAGGTCGTCACGGGCGCCTGTTCGACTGCTACAAGTTCCGCTCGATGGCCCTCGACGCCGAGTCGCGCAAGGACGACCTCGTGCACCTGAACGAGGCGACGGGCGCCGCATTCAAGATCAAGGATGACCCGCGCATCACCGGCGTCGGGCGCTTCCTGCGCCGCAGCAGCCTCGACGAGTTTCCCCAGCTGCTCAACGTGCTGCGCGGCGACATGTCGGTCGTGGGACCGCGGCCGCAGATCCCGTCCGAGGTCGCGGACTACACGCCGGTCCAGGCCAGGCGGCTGGCCGTGAAGCCCGGTCTGACCTGCCTGTGGCAGGTGTCGGGGCGCAGCCACCTGGACTTCAGCGAGTGGATGGAGCTGGACCGGCAGTACGTCGAGGCGGCCGGCCCCGGGCTCGACCTGCGGATCCTGCTGCGGACGCTGCCGGCGGTCATCCAGCGGAAGGGCGCGTATTGAGCCTTCACGGCATCGGCACCGACGTGGTGCGGATCGGGCGCGTCGAGGCCCTGCTCGAGCGCCACGGGACGCGGTTCCTGGAGCGCTGCTTCCGGCCGGGCGAGGTCGACGCGGACGGCGCCGCGCCGCGCAGCGACGTCGCCGCCCGCGTGGCCGGGCGGTGGGCGCTCAAGGAGGCCTGCCTGAAGGCCATCGGCGGCGAGCTGCGCGCGATCCCCTACCGCGACATCGAGGTGCGCCGCGACGCCGGCGGGGGGCCGCAGGTCGTCCTGCATGGCAAGGCCGCCGCGGCCCTGGCGGCGCGCGGCGGCGGGCGGATCCTGGCCAGCCTGAGCCATGACGGGGGCCTGGCGGTCGGTTTCGTCGTCATCGAGGGCTGAACGACGGCGGCGCCCGCGGGCGCCGGTCCCGCCGCCGGCAAGCGGACTTGGCCCCGCTGCCCGCATATGCTAGATTCACCGACCTGGCGCCGGCCAAGGCCACGCAAGTGGCCGCCTGCGCCTCCTCGCAAGCCCGGGACGGACGCCGCGACATGGAACTGGACTTCCTGCTGATCGATGTCTTCACCGACCGCCCGTTCGGGGGCAGCCGGCTCTACCTGTTTCCCGACGGCGCCGGTGTCGGCGACGGCCTCATGCAGAAGCTGGCGATGGAGATGGGGGCGGGCGAGACGGCCTTCATCGTCCCGTCTCGCGGCACGGGATCCGGCGCGGCCGGCCTGCGCGTCTTCACGCCCACGGGCGAGATCCCGTTCGGCGGTCATTCGGTGCTGGGGGCGACGTTCGCCCTGGACGAGTTGCGCCGCCACGCGACGGGCGAGGACCCGTTCCAGTGGGACCTCGAGGCGGGCCGTTTCTCCGTCGAGCGGCGCCAGGAAGGCGGCAAGCGCGTCTACTACCTGACTCAGGAACCGCCTGTCTTCATGGGCCAGTACTTCCATCGGGGCAAGGTCGCGCGGACGCTCGGCCTGCCCGAGGACGAGATCGCCATCACGGGCCTGCCATGCGAGATCATCTCGACGGGGCTGCCCATCCACATCGTCCCGCTGGCCTCGCTCGAGGCGATGGCCGCGATCAACCTGCGCCGACGCGAGGCCGACGCCATCGCGCGCGACCTCGGCTTCGGCGACCTGTTCGTCTTCACCTGCGAGGTGGAGGGGCCCGACGCCGCCGTCCACTGCCGCATGTTCGCGCCGCATTTCGGCATTCCCGAGGATGCGGCCAGCGGCGCCGCCACCGGGGCCCTGGTCGCCTACCTGGTCAAGCACCGACTCATCAAATGCGACGAGCAGGTGCGCATCGTCTCCGAGCAGGGTCTTGAAATGGGCCGCCCCAGCCGCGTCGTCGCCGAGGCGACGGTGCGCGGCGGGCAGGCCACGGACATCAAGGTCGGCGGCACCTGCGTCCTGGTGGGTCGCGGCCGGCTCGACGTTTCCTGATCGTCGTCAAGCAAGGACGGCCGCCCCGGCGGCCACGAACGTCGTGAGCGCGGCCCGCAGGGTCGCGCGGAAAGAGGACCACGCGCATGAATGCCCCCGCCGGACTGCCCCCCGAAATGTCCTCGATGGTGCTGCAGACGCTGCGGCAGGTGGTCGGACGCGAGCTGACGGACCATCGCATCATGGAGATGGACGAGCAGGACAAGTTCCCCACCGAGCTCATCCAGAAGCTGGTGTCGCCGGACGTGGGCCTGCACCTGATCTTCCTGCCCGAGGACTGCGGCGGTCTCGGCGGCGGCGCGCGCGACATCTGCCGCATCAGCGAGGAGATGGCCGCGTGGGACCTCGGCGTGGCGACGGCCTTCCTGGCCATCTGCCTCGGCACCGACCCTATCCTGGTGGGCGGCACGCCCGAGCAGAAGCAGAAGTGGCTCGTGCGCATCGCGAACGAGGGCCTTGTCGTGGCGTACGGCGTCACCGAGCCCGAGGCCGGCAGCAACGTCGCCTCGCTGAAGACGACGGCGGACCAGATCGTCGACGCGGCCGGCAACGTCACCGGGTACCGCCTCAACGGCGCCAAGCAGTTCATCACCAACGGCGGCGTGGCCGACCTCTACACCATCCTCGCCAAGACGCCGGGCGGACCCAGCTTCTTCGCGGTCGAGAAGGGCACGCCCGGCCTGTCGGTGGGCAAGAAGGAGGACAAGCACGGCATCCGTGCCTCCAACACGACCGGCGTGCTGCTCGAGGACGTCGAGGTGCCGGTGGGCAACCTGATCGGCGGCGTCGAGGGCCAGGGCCTCAAGCAGGCCAACGCCGTCTTCGGCTACACGCGCCTGATGGTCGGCGCCTTCGGCCTCGGCGGCGGCCAGGCCCCGCTGAAGCGCGCGCTGGCCTACGGCAAGACGCGCGAGCAGTTCGGCGCCCCGCTGGTCGAGAAGGAAGGCTACCTGCTCAAGCTGATCGTCGAGCCGTGGATCGACCTGGCCGCCGGCCGCGCCTACATGGAGCAGACGGCGCTGCGCATCGACGAGGGCCACACCGAGCTGACGACCGAGGGCTCCATCGCGAAGTACTGGTGCACCGAGGCCGGCAACCGCGCCGCGGACGCGGCCATCCAGGCCCACGGGGGCTACGGCTACGCGCGCGAGTACGTCGTCGAGAAGATGCGCCGCGACGTGCGCATCACCACGATCTACGAGGGCACCAGCGAGATCCAGCAGAGCATCATCTCGATGTTCCGCTGGAAGGAGACGGTGCGTTCCAAGGGCGCTTTCTACGAGCAACTGGCCGCGAAGCTCGACGGTGTCGCCGCGGCGAACCCGCAGGCGGGCGCGGCCGTGATGGCCGCCGCGGTGCGGGCCCTGAACGAGACCGTGCTGCGGATGCACGCGGCGAAGCTGACCCGCAGCCAGATGGTGATGTTCACGTTCGCGGACATGATGACCATCGCCGAGGTGGGCGCCGCGTTCGTCGCGCAGGCTGCCGCCGCGCCGGCGGAGGGGCTGTCGCACGAGGCGACGCTGGCGATGAGCCGCGCGTTCGCCCGCAAGGCTGCGCGCGTGGTCCGGCAGGGCGCCGAGCTCTGCGCGGGCTGCCTGCTGGCCGAGCCCGGCGACGAGGCGGCCGCGGCCGGGCACGAGCTGCTGGCGACGACCGGCGGCCTGCTGCCCGCGGCGGCGACCGGCGGGCTGTGGGAGGACATGAACACGGTCGGCGCAGCGCTCAAGGCGCTGGACTGAGGAGCGGCGTGGCGGACCTCGAGACACGGATCAGCGAGTGCCGGCGGCGCTGGGAAGCGGCGCCTGGCTCGCGCGCGTTCATCCCCCTGGCCGACCTGCTGCGGCAGGCCGGCCGGACGGACGAGGCGCTGGTCGTGCTCGAGGAGGGCCTGTCCCGGCATCCGCAGGCGGTCGCGGGGCTGGTGACGCTGGCGCGCACCCTGGCGGCGGCGGGGCGCCCGGTCGAGTCCGGCGAGATCGCCGCGCGCGTGCTCGAGCACGACCCGGACAACCTCGCGGGGCTCGAGCTGGCGGCCGACGAGGACCGGCGCCGGGGCGACCTGGTGGCGGCCATCGGGCACTACGAGCGGCTGGCCGAGCTGGCCCCGGACGATCGGCACTGGCCGGCCGTGCTGTCCGGGCTGCGCGAACAGCGGGCAACCCTGGCGGCGGCCGAGGGCGCGGCCGAGGACGGCGGGTTCGCGACCCTCACGCTGGTCGACCTCTACCTCGCGCAGGGCTACAACCAGAAAGCCGAGGCCGTGCTGGCCCGGCTGGCGGTGGAGCGTCCCGACGACCCCGAGGTCCGCAGGCGCCTGGCCGCGCTGCCTGCCGCCGGCGATCGCGTGCCGGAGGCGCCGGTCGTGGCGCCGCCGCTCGACCGCACCGGGCGCCGCGAGCTGGCGAAGGAACAGTTCGCCATGTGGATCGAGCGCCTGCGGGTCGAGCGGGAGGTCGCGCCGTGACCCGCAAGGTCCATGTGCTCAACGGCCCGAACCTGTCCCGCCTGGGGACGCGCGAGCCGGCGGTCTACGGCACCACGACGCTGGCCGAGCTGGAAGGGCTCTGCCGGGGCTGGGCCGCGGCGCTCGGCCTGGACGTCGCCTTCGAGCAGAGGGAAGGCGAGGGCGAACTGGTGGAGCTGATCCACCGCGCCGGGGATCAGGCCGACGGGCTCATCCTGAACGCCGCCGCCTACACGCACACCTCGGTGGCGGTGCGGGACGCGGTGACCTCGATTGTGATTCCCGTTATCGAAGTCCACCTGAGCAATCCGGCGTCCCGCGAACCCTTCCGGCGGCAAAACCTCTTGGAAGACGTCGTTTACGCGGGCATCCGCGGATTCGGCATCGACAGTTATCGCCTGGCCCTCGAGGGGCTGGCGGCCCGCCTGCGGGGCTGAGCGGGGGAGTCCGGGGCCGCAACGGACGTTGCCTTGGGCTTGGGCGCGTGTTATCAATGGGCGGGCTGGCCCCCGGCGGGCCCCACCCTTTTCTGGTCGAGAAGCGAGGACAACAGTGGCCGATACGAGTGATTTTCGCACGGGCTTCACGCTGCGGTTCAAGGAGCAGCTGTGGTCGATCGTCGACTTCCAGCACGTGAAGCCGGGCAAGGGCGGCGCCTTCGTCCGCACCAAGCTCAAGAACATCAAGAACGGCAAGGTCGTCGAGGAGACGTTCCGCGCCGGTGAGAAGGTCGACGAGGTCCGCCTCGAGCGCCGGGAGTTCCAGTACCTGTACCCGGACGGCGAGTTCCTCGTCTTCATGAACAAGGAAACCTACGAGCAGATGCAGTTGCACCGGGATGGCCTCGGTGACCTCCTCCTTTACATCAAGGAGAGCGAGACCTGCACCATGCTCCTTCAGGATGAGACGCCCCTGACGGTCGAGCCGCCGTTCACGGTGGAGCTGGCCGTCCAGACGACCGACCCGGGCCTGCGCGGCGACACGGCGCAGGGCGGTTCCAAGCCTGCGACCATGGAGACGGGACTCGTGGTGCAGGTGCCCTTGTTCATCGAGGAAGGGCAGGTCCTCAAGATCGACACGAGGACCGGCAAGTACCTGGGCCGCGTCTGACCATCTGCGCGCAACGGAGGCGAACGCATGGATATCCAGAAAGTCCGGGAACTGGTCAAGCTGGTGGAGCACAGCGGGATCGAGCAGCTGGAGATCGTCGACAAGGACACGACGATCCGCATCCAGAAGTCGCCTGCGGCGGCCGTCGGCGCCCCGCAGGTGGTGTCGATGCCCCATCCCGTGCCCACGGCCGTGATCGCGGCGGCGCCCGCCCCGGCGCCTGCGGCGGCCCCGGTGGCCGCTGCCGAGGCGCCTGCGGCCGATCCGGCCCGCGCGCGCTGGAAGGAGCTCCGGTCGCCGATCGTCGGCACGTTCTACCGGGCCCCGGCCCCGACCAGCCCCAACTTCGTGAACGTGGGGGACAAGGTCAGCAAGGGCCAGCCCCTGTGCATCATCGAGGCCATGAAGGTGATGAACGAGATCGAAGCCGAGATCGACGGCACGATCCGGGAGATCCTCGTCGAGAACGGCAGCCCGGTCGAGGCCGAGGCGGTCCTGTTCCTGGTCGACCCCGCCTGACGGCGGCCGGTCGGTCGAGGGCGATGGCGGGCCGGGCTCCCCAGGGAGCCCGGCCCCGTCCTTTCCGGCCGTTCCGGGCTTTCGGCGCCCCCTTTCGCAAGAAACGTCAAGTCCGGGCCGGGACCTGCCGATCCCCCTTCCAGACCAGACCTTCGAGGCGGCCGGCGGCCGCCGCGGTCCTTTCTGCCGGGGAGCGCCCAGTCGATGGATATCAAGAGGATCCTCAAGGAGATGATCTCCCGCGGGGCCAGCGACCTGCACCTGAAGGTCGCCTCGCCGCCCGTGTTCCGCATCAACGGGACGCTGGTGTTCGGCGACTACGAATCGCCCACGGTGCAGGACATGGCGGCGGTCTGCCAGCAGATCCTGACCCCCAGCCAGCGCGAGCAGTTCGAGTCCACGCGCGAGATCGACTTCGCGTTCGGCGTGCCCGGCGTCGCGCGGTTCCGCGCGAACTTCTACGTGCAGCGCGGCAGCGTCGCGATGGTGTTCCGGCACGTGCCGGTCGACATCCACACGCCGGACGAGCTCCTGCTGCCGCCGGTGGTCAAGGAACTCGCGAAAAAGCCCCGCGGCCTGATGCTGGTCACCGGCACCGTCGGCAGCGGCAAGTCGACGACGCTGGCCTCGATCGTCGACATCATCAACCGCGAGTGCGCGCGGCACGTCATCACCATCGAGGACCCCATCGAGTTCCTGCACCGC
>CAINDZ010000459.1 GCA_903847545.1 uncultured bacterium
CCTGCCCCGCAAGGCCCCGGCGCAACCGGCGGCCCATTGATTCCGTAGTGAAACGGTTGCGGCCCGGCGTCCCGGGCCGCAGCCCCCATCCCCGCCAACTGCCTGGAGGTTCCCGATGTCCCGTTGCCCGAACCCGCCCGCCCGGCGGCGCGTTGCTGCACTGGGCCTGGCGCTGCTGCTGGCGGTGCCCGCCCTGGCCGCGGCCGCCCTGCCGACCGGCGCCGCCGACCCGGTGGCCGCCACTCCCGACTTCAGCGACGCGCGCCTGCTGCGCCTGCCGGACATCCACGGCGACAAGGTCGTGTTCACGTACGCCGGCGACCTGTGGACCGTGTCGGCGCAGGGCGGCGAGGCGCGCCGCCTGACGGCCGCGCCCGGCTTCGCCGGCGGCGCCAAGTTCTCGCCTGACGGCAAGTGGATCGCCTTCACGGGCAACTACGACGGCAACAACGACCTCTACGTCGTGAGCGCAGCCGGCGGCGAGCCGCGGCGCCTGACGTGGCACCCGTCGTTCGACCGCATGATCGACTGGCAGCCCGACGGCAAGGCCATCCGCTTCCAGTCGCAGCGCGAGAGCGCGACCGGGCGCGACCTGCAGCTGTACACGGTGCCCTTCGAGGGCGGGTTGCCGCAGAAGATGGAGCTGCCCACGGCGGGCCTGTCGAGCTACTCGCCCGACGGCACGAAGATGGCGTACAACCGCATCACCGCCGAGAACCGCACCTGGAAGCGCTACAAGGGCGGCATGGCGCAGGACATCTGGATCTGGGACTTCAACGCCAAGCGCTCGCAGCGCATGACCGACTGGGTCGGCGCCGACAACTTCCCGATGTGGTGGGGCGACAACGTCTACTACACCAGCGACCGCAGCGGGCGCCTGGAGATCTGGGCCTGGAATGCGAAGACGGGCCAGGACCGCCAGGTGACGAGCCATGACGAGTGGGACGTCAAGAACCCCAGCCTGGGCGACGGCGTCATCATCTACGAGAACGGCGGCTGGCTGTACGTGCTGGACCTGCGGACCGAGCAGTCGCGGAAGCTCACCGTCTCGCTGCACAGCGACAACGTGCTGACGCGCCCGGCCATCAAGGGCGTCGAGGGCCTGGTCAACGGCGCCTCGGTGGCGCCCGACGCCAAGCGCGTGGCCTTCGCGGCGCGCGGCGAGGTGTTCACCGTCCCCGCCGAGAAGGGCGACGTGCGCAACCTGACCGCCACCCCGGGCATCCGCGAGATGGCCCCGGCGTGGTCGCCCGACGGCAAGCAGGTGGCGTGGCTGAGCGACCGCAGCGGCGAGTACGAGATCTGGCTGGCCGCGGCCGACGGCGCCGGCGAGCCGAAACAGCTGACGACCGGCGGCGCGACCTACAAGCTGTCGCTGGACTGGTCGCCCGACGGCAAGTACCTGGCCGTCAACGACGCCGACATGAACCTGTGGCTGGTGGATGCCGCCACGGGCGCGACGAAGAAGATCGACCAGTCGACCACCGGCGAGATCAACGGCTGGAGCTGGGCCCCGGCCGGCGGCGGCTGGCTGGCCTACGCCAAGGGCGAGGCCAACGGCTACCGCTCCATCTTCCTGTACGAGCTTGCGACGGGCAAGACCAGCCGCGTGACGTCGGACTTCACCGACGACTCGTCCCCCTGCTTCGACGACAAGGGCGAATACCTGTTCTTCGTCTCGAGCCGCCACTTCGCGCCGACGCTGGGCGGCTTCGACCTGAACCCGCTGTGGACGAACATGGACGGGCTGTACGTGGTGACGCTGCGCGCAGACGTCGCGCACCCGTTCCCGCCCGAGAGCGACGAGGTCGGCGGCGACGAGGCCGACAAGAAGGACGACGGGGCCGCCAAGAAGGACGACGATGCGGCGGGCAAGAAGGGCAAGGCCGACAAGAAGGCCGCGCCCAAGCCG
>CAINDZ010000460.1 GCA_903847545.1 uncultured bacterium
CGTGACAGGATGCCGCTCACTTGGCGGCCCCGTTCGCCGGCGTGCATCCCCCGCGCACGAACGCCGCGATGTCCGTCACGACGACCGGCGCCAGGGGCCGCGCCACGGCGTAATCCTCGGGGCTCGACATGCCGCTGCCGCCGCGCATCAGGTGGTCCAGGTCGTCGTAAAGGCGCAGGCACGCCCCGGGCCGGCCCGCGAGCGCCGCCTGCCAGTTCGCGAAGTCGGCCATCGTCACCTGGTAGTCGCGCCCGCCCTGCAGCACCAGGGTGGGGATGTCCAGGGCCGCCGCCCCGGCCGGCGCGTCGTGCGCCTCGAGGTCGGTGAAGTAGCCGACCGGCGCGTGCAGGGCGCGCACAGCGGCGGTGGCATCAACCTTCGGGTCGCGCTGCGCCGCGCGCAGGTTGGCCACAGCCGCCTTCAGCGTCGCCACATGGGCCGCCTCCGCCTCGCTGACCGCGCCGTCCAGCCCGACTATATATTCCGTCTGCTCCACCATCACCTCGGGCAGCGGCCGCGTGGCGCCGGCCATGATGACCATGCCGTCGGCCGCGGCTTCCTTCGCGATGCGCGGGGCGAGCATGCCGCCCAGTGAATGTCCCAGCACGTAGACGCGGTGCGGGTCGATGTCCGGCCGTGCGCGCAGCAGCGCAACCGCGGCCACGGCATCGTCGATGACCTCGTCCTTCACGGTCAGCGCATCGCCGCGCGCCACCAGCGAGGCGACCGCCGCGAACGAGCGCTTGTCGTAGCGCAGCGTCGCCACGCCCTGCTTCGCCAGCCCCCAGGCCAGGTCGCGGAACGGGTGGTTGCCCTGGATGTTCTCGTCGCGGTCGTTGGGGCCGCTGCCGTGCACCAGCACGACGACGGGAAACGGCCCCGGCCCCTCGGGCAGCGCCAACGTCCCGGGCAACGCGCTGCCCGCCGGCCCGACGCTCACCTCGATTTGTCGCGGCATCGCGGCCTGCTCGGCCGCCAGCTCGGCGGCCGTCGGCGGCTCCACGTGCGGCAGCAGGCCCAGCCCGGCCACCAGCCCGGCCTGGTCCAGCACGACCTGGAAGTCGCGCGCGCCCTTCGCGCCCGTCACCGGCACGCGGTAGCGGCGGTACACCGACACCTTGTCGTCGTAGCGCGCCTCGCCCGCACCGGCAATGTCACCGATCTCGGCCGCCACCTGGCCCAGCAGCTGCGCGATGGCCGCATCCGTCATGGCGGCCGCCATCTGCCCGGTGCACACCCCGCGCGCCCCCGCGCCGTCCCTCGCCACCACGGCCTGCGCGAACGCGTGCGCCGTCTCCTCGGGCGTCGCCGCCGCACACACGACCGCCGGCGCCACCACCAGCACCGTCGCCACCGCCATCATTCTCGCCCAGGCGCGCATCCGTTCCTCCGCCTCCAATTCCCGCCCCACAGTACACCCCTCCCCCCACGCGCACACCCCCCCCCACCGTCTTTGTCTCCCTTAACCCCCCCGCGCCTTGTCTTTCCGGCGGCCGTGCGCAG
>CAINDZ010000461.1 GCA_903847545.1 uncultured bacterium
GACGAGATGGACCGCGTGTTCAACGAGCTCGCGCGCTACACGCAGTCGCACTTCGCCTCCGAAGAGCGCTACATGGAGAAGATCGGCTACCCCGGCGCGGCCCAGCAGAAGAAGGAACATGCCGAACTGATGACCCAGGTCGCCGCCTTCAAGGCCGACTACGACGCCGGTAAGGCCATGATCAGCGTCAAGCTGATGGGCTTCCTGCGCGACTGGGTGCGCAACCACATCCAGAAGTCCGACAAGCAGTACGGCGTGTGGGCGAAGCAGAACCTCAAGGTCTGAGGACCGGCGGGATCATGTCGGAAACGCGGGCGCCCCGGCCGGGATGGTCGGGGCGCTCTTCCTTCTCCATGGGCGAGCGCCTGCGGCGTAGCACCAGCGAAGCACCGGAATGACGAAGGGCTCACGGCATCGCCGCGAGCCCTTGGTACATTTGGTACGCCGCCAGGGACTTGAACCCCGAACCTACTGATTAAGAGTCAGTTGCTCTACCAGTTGAGCTAGCGGCGCACCCGAATCGTTTGTGGCCGTGCGGGCGGTCCGGGAGTAGCGTGGTCACGCAGCCTCGAAGACATGCCCGGCAGGCAGGCGGCAATAAATAGCAGTCGCCCCCGGGCTTGTCAAGAACCCCGAATCGGCCGGATCCCGGCCCGACTTGCGCCGGCGCAAGTGACGGGCGCACGCGGCACCGGCAGGAAAGGTCCCGCATGGCCGCCGCTCCGAAGAAGGCCCCCCCGGCCGCGAAGTCCCCCGCGAAAAAGAAAGCCGCCGCCAAGCCGGCAGTGAAGGCCAAGCCTGCGGCAAAGGCCAAGCCCCTCTCCACCCCGTCGCCCGGCGCCCTCGCCCCCCTGCCCGACCGCCAGGCCAAGGCCAGGGCCGTCATCAAGGCGCTGCGGGCCGAGTTCCCCGACACGCAGTGCAGCCTCGACCACGGCGACGGGTGGCAGCTGCTGGTGGCCACCATCCTGTCGGCGCAGTGCACCGACGCGCGGGTCAACCAGGTCACGCCGGGGCTGTTCAAGCGGTTCCCGAAGCCGGCCGACTTCGCGAAGGCGCCCATCGAGGAGATCGAGGAGGCCATCCGTTCGACCGGGTTCTACCACAACAAGGCGAAGTCGCTGCAGGGGGCGGCCAGGGCGCTCATCGAGCACCACGGCGGGAAGCTGCCCGAGGACATCGACGAGCTGGTCAAGGTGCCCGGGTGCGGGCGCAAGACGGCCAACGTGGTGCTGGGCGAGGTGTACGGGAAGCCGGCCGGGGTCGTGGTCGACACCCACGTGGGGCGCATCTCGCGCAAGCTGGGACTGACCGACCAGGACGACCCGGTGAAGGCCGAGCGGCAGCTGAACGAGTGCGTGCCGCAGGCCGACTGGCGCGACTTCGGGCACCTGGTCATAGACCACGGGCGCAAGACCTGCACTGCCCGGGGGCCGAAGTGCGACGACTGCGGGCTGTTCCGCTGGTGCGTGACCCGCGCCTGAAAAGCTACAGGTTGCCCCCCGGCGGCCGATAACCGGCTGACGGGGGGACCTCGACACGGGAGCGTCAGGCCATGGGCAAGTACGTCATCATGGGCATCCAGGGCAGCGGCAAGGGCACGCAGGCCAAGCTGCTGGCGGCCGATTACGACCTGGTCCACCTCTCGATGGGCGAGGTGTTCCGCGGCCACATCCAGAACGGCACGCACCTGGGGCAGACGATCCGCGACCTGGTCGCGGGCGGGCACCTGGTGCCCGACGGCATCGTCAACCAGGTGCTGCGCACGCGGCTGGACGAGGGCGACTGCGAGCGCGGCTTCGTGCTCGACGGCTACCCGCGCAACCTGGCGCAGGCGGCCTTCCTGTTGGAGCTGCTGCCGCTCGACGGCGTCATCAACGTGACCGTGCCCGACGCCGTGGTCACCGCCCGCATGCTGGCGCGCCGGCTGTGCGCCGACTGCGGGCGCGACTGGAACCTGCAGTCGCACGCCCCCCGCGCGCCGGGCGTGTGTGACGACTGCGGCGGCGCCATCGTCGCGCGCGAGGACGACACGCCGACGGCCATCGCCTCGCGATTGCAGGACTTCCACACGCAGACCGCGCCGGTGCTCGACCTGTTCCGCCGGCACGACCTGGTCATCGACGTGGACGGCACGCAGTCGCCGGAGCAGGTGCAGGACGAGATCCGCCGCAAGCTGGGGCTGACCGTGTCCTAGCGGGCCGACGGCGCCGGAAAACGAAAAGGGCCCCCGCCAGGGGGCCCTTTCCCTTGTTCCTGCGGCCCGCGGGCCGGATCAGAACGGCAGGTCGTCGTCGTCCGACGGACCCGGATCGCGCATCGGCTCGGGCGCGAAACCGCCGCCACCGCCGCCGCCACCGCCCGACGGTCGCCCGCCGCGCGAGGGGCCGTCGTAGCCGCCGCCACCGCCGCCGCCTTCGCCTTCCTCGCGGCGCCCGAGCAGCATCAGCTGGTCGGCGATGATCTCGGTCGTGTACTTCTCCTGGCCGTCCTGGCCCGTCCACTTGCGGGTCTCGAGGCGGCCCTCGACGTACACCTGCTTGCCCTTCTTCAGGTAGCGCTCGGCGCGCTCGGCCAGGTGGCGCCACGCAACCACGCGGTGCCACTCGGTCTTCTCCTGCCACTCGCCGCTGTTCTTGTCCTTCCAGCTCTCGCTGGTCGCGATCGAGAAGTTGGCCACCGGCACGTTGCTCTGGGTGTACTTGATCTCGGGATCACGGCCCAGGTTGCCGACGAGGATGACCTTGTTGACGCTTGCCATCGCGTTCTCCTTGCCTTGTCGGGACGCCGTCGCCACGCGGCGACGCGCCCCCGTCCTGCGGTTGGTGCCCAGGCTGATCAGCGGGAGGTCACACTAGGACAGAACAGGCCGGGACGGCGGAAAAGAATGGGGTGGATGATGGGATTCGAACCCACAACAACCTGGACCACAACCAGGGGCTCTACCATTGAACTACATCCACCACCACTAGTCGCGTACTTGGCACGCCCGGCAGGACTCGAACCTGCGACCTGCGGATTAGAAATCCGCTGCTCTATCCAGCTGAGCTACGGGCGCACCGATCAAGAACACCGGGTACCCGCGCTCCGGGGGAAGGCTCATTCCCGCGGGCGGACGCGAATAATGGCGACGAGGCGCACCCGTGTCAAGACCGTCGATCCGTTGGTCGGGGCGACAGGATTTGAACCTGCGACACCCTGCTCCCAAAGCAGGTGCGCTACCGGACTGCGCCACGCCCCGACCTGAGCATTCGATGTTCCCGGCGGCTCCCGTGCCCGGGATTCGCCGCCTCCGGGGCCTTTCGGCGCCGCTGGAGGCCCTATGGGTAACGACAGGCCCCGTCCAAGTCAATGGCGCACCGTCAACCGGGCACCACGGGCCGGGGCGGGACGGCCCCCTACGGGGTCGCTGAAACCGCCGTCCGGGCGCCGTAGGCCTCGGCCACGGCCAGGCGGATCCGCGCCAGGGCGCGCCCCCGGTGGCTGATGGCGTGCTTCTGGTCGCCCTCCAGTTCGGCCAAGGTCAGGGCCGAGCCCTCCGGGACGAAGACCGGGTCGTAGCCGAACCCGTGCGCCCCCACGGCCTGCCGGCCGATGTTCCCCACCAGGCGGCCCTCGGCGCCGAGGACAAGCCACAGAGGCTCACAGGCGCCCCTGCCGGGGGCCTCGCGCGGCAGCCCGGCCGGCGCCACGTTCGTCGGCGGCGCCCCGGCCGCGGCCCGCGACGGCACCAGCCACAGCGCGGGATCGGGCACGCGCATCGCGCGGGCGGCCGCACCGGCCGCCGGCCCGGCGGGCCCGTCGCCCAACAGTCCCTCGACCACCTGGCGCAGGCGCTGCGCATCATGCCCCCAGTTGGCCAGATCGGCCCTGGCCCCGGCCGCGTAGGCGTCCCATGCGGCCGAGCCGGCGCCCAGCTCGGCCCAGAAGGCCGGCGCATCGGCCGCATCGCGCAGCTCGATGGCCCGCTCCCACGGGTTGTGCAGCCAGCGGCGCGTCGCAGGCGAGGTGACCCCGCGCTCGCCCTCGCCGGGGCGCGGGTCCACCCACGCGCACGCGCTGCAGAAGCGCGCCTGCCGCGAGCCGTCCGGCACGTCCCTCATCAGGTCCAGCAGCAGCGCGACGTTGCTCGCGTACGTGGCGCCCGGGCCCGAGAAGCGCGCGGCGAAGATGTCGGGCCACCCGCCCAGCTCGCGCACCTGCAGCGACGTGTCGTCCGCCAGCGCGATCTCGCCGGTGTAGGCGGCCGTAACCA
>CAINDZ010000462.1 GCA_903847545.1 uncultured bacterium
CGCGGCGCCGGCCAGCGCCAGGCCCCCGCCGCCGCCTCCGGTGGCCAGCAGCGGGGTCAGCAGTGCGAGCCGGCCCCACCCGGGGGGCGCCGCGGCCCACGGCGCCGGTCCCACGCGCTGCAGCGCGCCGCCGCAGGCCAGGCCCGCCAGGTGCAGCCCGGCCCAGGCCAGGGGCCACCATTTTCGCAGGGTGGGAAAGGCAGGCGCGGGCGCGCCGGTCAGCGGGGACGGGGCGTCAGACGCAGGTGATGGCCTTCGCTGTCCCAGAAGTGGCATTGGTCGCGGCCGAGGTCCTTCGAGAGGTAGAGCATCGCGTCGGCCTTGCGGTACAGCTCGAACGGGTCGAGCCCCGCGCCGGGGAACGTGACGGCACCCGCGGAGAAGGTCACGCGCAGGGGGCGGCCCTGGCCGCCCTCCTCCACGCTCTCGAGATAGTCGGCGTCCAGGAGGCGGCCCACGACCTCGTGCGCGGCCTCGGCCGGCGTGTCCGGCAGGATGAGCGCGAACTCCTCGCCGCCCACGCGGCAGACATGGTCGATCCGTCGCAGCTGGTCCTGCAGCCGGCGCGCCATCATGCGCAGCACGCGGTCGCCGGCCGGGTGGCCGTGGCGGTCGTTCACCGACTTGAAGTGGTCGAGGTCGGCCAGGACCAGCGTGAGCGTGCCCTGCGAGCGGCGCGCGCGCTCGATCTCGATGGGGAACTGGCTGTCGAAGTAGGCGCGGTTGAAGGCGCCGGTCAGGCCGTCCTTGTGGATACGGAGGTTCACCTCGCGCTGGTTCTGCCAACGGCGGGTGACAAAGCGCGACAGGCGCTCGGCCAGGCGCAGCAGGGGCTCGCGGCCCCAGTCGCCGGCGGCGGTCAGGTAGAGCAGGCCGGCCTCGGCGGCGGGCTCGGGGTTCTCGCCCGGGTGCGCGGGTTCCCACAGGGGGACGGCGACGCCGCAGGTGGGCGCCTGCCCCCGGCGCCGCTGGTGCTGCTCACGCACGTGCGCCGGCAGCTCGGCCGCCGTCGGGATCCACACCGAATGCCCGGCCGGGCGCAGGGACTGCCAGCCCTCGGCGCGCGTGGCCGGCCCGAGGGAGAACACATGCTCGCCGTCCTCGGGGGCGGCCTCCCCCATCGGCAACTGCAGGTGCAGGTCGAACTGGGGCACGAACCGGCCGACCAGTCGCAGCACGCCGGCCAGGATGTTGCCCTTGTCGGCGGTGCGCAGGTCGGCGATCTCGAGGTCCTGCGCGAACTCCATGGCACCCAGCAGTTCGGTGACGTCGCCAAGGTCGGTCGTCATGTCGAACGCGCCGGCGGGCAGCGGCGGAACGGCGACCTGCGGGGCGTCGGGCCCGAGCAGCCCGAGGTCGACCAGGCGCGTCGTGCCGGCGACCAGGACGTAGCTGCCGCCGGCATGGGCGCCGCCCTCGACCGCCACGCGCAGCAGGCGGCCGCTCCGCAGCAGCTCGCCGACCACCGCGCGCGCCACGGCCCGCAGGCGCACGGGATCGCCCGCGCGCAAGGCGCGGCGGATGGCATCACGCTGGTCCGGGCCCACCCCGTCGAGGGGCAGGTCCATGGCCAGCAGGCGGCGAAGTCCGGTCAGGCTCGTGTCCATGATCCCGGAGATACGCTTTCAGGGCTGGGTGTGTCCGGCTGCATTTGAACAATTATGACATATGATAAGGATTTTTTCAAGCATTGACGTTGGCGGTCCCGAAACGACCTGCTATCTTCCGCCGACCGCCCTCTCAGGCTGAATGTCCGGGAACCGGGACCTGTTCCGGTCGTTCCATGACATTCCCGACCGGAAGGACTGGCACGGATGACACGGCTCAAGTTGCACGGCGGCAACACCTTGACTCAATATTGGCACCTGTTGGGCACCCGGCGCGCCCTGCTCGGGAGCCTCCTGCTGACCCTGTCCCTGGCGTTCGCCGGCTGTGCCGGCACGCGTGAAGGCGTGGCTACGCGCCCGGCGGCACGCCCGCAAGCCCGCGCCCCCGAATCGATTGACGATGTCTTCGGCGACGAAAGCGAGTTCGTCCGCCACAGCGCCGACGAGGACACTTCGGAGGCGGATGCCGACGGCGCCCTGGACCTGACGGCCGAGGACGCCATCGACCTCGAGGTCGACGCCGAGGGCCGCGCCTCGCTGGCCACCCTGGAGATGCTCAGCCGCACGGCGCTGGCCCTGGCCGCCGAGGACCGCATCGACGAGGCGCAGGACCACATCTTCGTCCTGGAGGACCAGGCCGGCATGCCCGTTCCCGCCGGCGCCGACTCCCTCTACATCGAGCACCAGCTCAGCCTGCAGCGACGCGCCGACCTGATCGGCGCCGTGCTTGCCGAGCAGTACGCCTACGCCGGCGACGAGGTGCAGGCCGACTCCCTGCTGGCCGACGGCTACGCGCGGCTGGCGCAGGGCGCCTTCCCCGACTCGCTGGTGCCGGCGACCGGCGCCAAGCTGTCCCCCATCACGGTCGACCTGCTCAAGGTCGACAACCAGGAAGTCAACCGCTGGGTCACCTACTTCTCGGGGCGCGGCCGCGGCTTCTTCCAGGTCTGGCTCGAAAGGCGCGCGCAGGTCGACTCGATGATCACGGCGATCCTCGACGAGAACGGGCTGCCCCGCGAGCTGATCTACCTGGCGATGATCGAGAGCGGCCTCAGCTCGCGCGCGGTGTCGAACGTGGGCGCGGTCGGGCCGTGGCAGTTCATGGCGCCGACGGGGCGCGCGCACGGGCTGCGCACCGACTGGTGGGTGGACGAGCGGCGCGACATGGAACTTTCCACGCGCGCGGCCTGCAAGTACATTCGCAACCTCTACGCGCAGTTCAACGACTGGGCGCTGGTGCTGGCCGCCTACAACACCGGCGAGGGGCGCGTGGAACGCGTCATCGGCCAGACCGGCCACGACGACTTCTGGAACCTGCGCCTGCCCAGCCAGACGACGGCCCACATCCCGAAGTTCATCGCGGCCGCCCGCATCGGCGAGGATCCCGAGCGCTACGGCTTCTCGGTGCCCGCCGAACGCCCGCTGCACTACGACATCCTCACGGTCGACGATGCGTTCGACCTGGAGGTCATCGCCAAGTGCGCGAACGTCGACGTCGCCGACATCAAGCTGCTCAATCCCGGGCTGGTGCGCGGGATGACGTCGCCCGACCACAAGGCCTATCCGGTGAAGGTGCCGAAGGGCCTCGGCGCCGCCACGCAGGTGGCGCTGGCGAAGGTGCCCGCCGAGAAGCGCCTGACCTGGCGGAGCCACCGCGTCGCGCGGGGCGAGACGCTCGGACGCATCGCTTCCCTCTACGGCACGTCGGTCGGCGAGATCGCGCGGATGAACAAGCTGAACTCGCCGTACCTGATCCACCCGGGCGACGAGCTGCTGGTGCCGATGCCG
>CAINDZ010000463.1 GCA_903847545.1 uncultured bacterium
GCCACCTGTCCGTGGCCGCGCCGGCATGCTCCCAACCCGGCAAGAATCGGCAGGATAACGGGTTGCTTTAGCGGGAAGCGCCGGCCGAAGGCAGCGGCCGGCCGAACCGGAAACCCGCCCCCAGGCGCAGGCTGAAGGCCCCGCCGGCCAGGGAATCGGAGGCGTCGTCGCGGGCGTCGGGGGTGTCGTTGCGGGGTCCGACCCACTCGCGCCGGGCGTCCAGGCCCAGCAGCAGCGGCCGGCCCGGCGGCTGCCACCGCAGCCCCAGCCCCAGGTTCGCGTTCAGGGCGCCCAGCACCAGGTCCCCCTCCCGGAAGGGCCGCACGGCGTCATAGCCCAGCCCCCCGAAGGCGTCCAGGGTGCACGGGCCCAGGCGCCCCAGCGGCCGCCCCAGCTCCAGGCCCACGTAGAGGGCGTCGAACCGGTCGGACATCTCGCGGATGCCGTCGTGCGCCACCAGGTACGGCCGCGCCGACCGGCCCACGCGCACCTCGACCGGCACGCGCAGGAAGCCGGCCGGCAGCCGCTGTTCCAGCACCAGCCCCAGCAGCACCTTGTCGCCGGCCAGCGCCACGTCGCCACGCGGACGCCAGCTGCCGATGGTCACCAGCAGGCTGGTCGGGCCGTCGGGGTTGAGGCCGCCGCCGCCGTCGTCATCGCCCGCGACGTAGTCCAGCCCCTGCGCCTGGGCGCGCGCCTCGTCCGGGTGCGCGCGGAACCAGGCCAGCCAGGTGTCGGCCAGCTGCTCCTCGGCCAGCAGCGCCGCCGCCTGGTCCAGGCGCCCGCTGTACTCCAGGCAGAAGTAGGCGGCCAGCGAGCCGTCGTCCTGGTGGGGCAGCAGCTGGTCGGCGAAGGTCAGCGTGAAGGCGTCGAAGTCGTTGCGCCCGGTGGTCAGCAGCGAGCCGTCGCGCCGCTCCCAGGCGTCCAGCTGGTCGGCGATGTTGCCGTCGTACACGCTCTCGTCGAAGGCGTCGTCCCAGATGGCGGCCAGGATGCGCAGGCGCACCAGCGGCTCGGACTCGCCGCAGCGGTCGGCCCAGAACTCCAGGAACGAGGCCAGCAGGTCGGGCCGCCCCAGCTCGACCAGGCGCGGCGCCAGCGCCCACGCCGTCTCGGCCACTCCCGCCGCGTCCAGCGTCAGCAGCTCGCCGCGCAGGTCCTCGAAGTCGGGCGCCTCGACCAGCAGCGAGTCGGTCAGGACCACGGCCGCCTGCGCCGCCGCCGGCGACGGCAGGGCCGCGGGCGCCAGCAGGGCGCCCGCCAGCAGCAGCGGCAACATCGACGGCAGGCGTCGCACGGGCCGGCTCCCGGTCAGAGGATGGTGCCCGGCGGGATGACCGTCCCCTTGGGAATCACGGTCACGCCGTCGCGGATCCAGCGGTACTCGTCGCGGTGTTCCTTCACGTCGGGCTGGGCGCGGATGATGACCCCGTCGCCGATGCGCGCGTTCTTGTCGATGATGCAGCGCTCGAGGCGGCAGTTGCGCCCCACGCCCATCGGCGGCAGGTCGGCGCCCGGCTGGTAC
>CAINDZ010000464.1 GCA_903847545.1 uncultured bacterium
CGCGCTGGCCTGGAACGACGTGTGGGAGCGGTTCCGCGTGCTGGCGCGCACGCTGTCGTTGATGGGCGTCAGCGGGAAGATCCAGACCGCGGACGGCGTGTCGCACATCATCATCGACACGATCTGGGAACCGAAACTGCGGCAGGTGCCGGTGCCCAGCCCCAGCCACGACTTCCACTAGCGCGCGCGCCGGCTCAGGCGGGCGCCGCGACCCCGTCGAGCACCGCGCGCACGGCGCGGCACAAGTCGTCCGCCGTAAACGGCTTGCGCAGGAACGACTCACCCGCGGCCACGGCGTACGCACCCTCGGTCGCCGAGTAGCCGCTGATGAACACGACCCTAAGGTCGGGAGCGCGGCGCTGCATGGCCTCGTAGGCCTGCCGCCCGGCACAGCCGGGCATCACCATGTCGAGGACGGCAAGGTCGATGTCCGCGGCATGCGACGCGTGCAGCGCGACCGCCTGAGCGCCGTCGCAGGCCACCAGGACACGATAGCCGGCCCGGCGCAGGCTGCGCTCGAGCACCTGCCGCACATTGGCGTCGTCCTCGCCCAGCAGGATGGTCTCCTCGCCTCCGGCCACGCGCACAGCGGCGGCACCAGCCTCGTCGCGGGACGGCGCCTGAAACAGGGGCAGGCAGACCCGGAATGTCGAACCCTCGCCGGGAGCGCTGTCGACCTCGATGAACCCCCCGTGCTGGTGCACGATGCCGAAGACCGTGGCCAGGCCCAGGCCGGTGCCGTGCCCGACCTCCTTCGTCGTGAAGAAAGGCTCGAAGATCCGGTCGCGCACCTCGGCCGTCATGCCGCAGCCGGTATCGGCGACGCTCACCACGAGGTAGCTTCCCGCCCGGTGGTCGTCGCCGTCATCCAGGGCGGCGTCGATTTCGACGTGTCCGGTCGAGATGCGGAGGGTCCCGCCGCCAGGCATCGCATCCCGCGCGTTCACCGCCAGGTTGATCAGGATCTGCGAAAGCTGTCCCTCGTCGGCCCGCACCAGGCACGCGGGCGCCGTCGCCTCGACCTCCAACACGATGTCCTCTCCGATCAGGCGGCGGATCATCTTGAAGACCGAGCGCACGACATCGTTCGCGTCCAGGACCTGCGGGTACAGCAACTGCTGCCGACTGAAGGCCAGCAACTGGGACGTCAACGAGGCGCCGCGCCGGCAGGCATCGCGCACCACGTCCAGGTCCTCGCGGTGAAGCTCGGGCAGGTCGGGGTCGTCCAGCATCTCGAGCGTGAATCCGAGCACGGTCTGCAGGATGTTGTTGAAGTCGTGCGCCACGCCGCCGGCCATCACCCCGACAGCCTGCATCTTCTGCGACTACCGCAGGCGCAGGTCGCCCTCGCGCGCCTCCTGCTCGGCGCGCTTGAGGGCGGTGATGTCCCGCGACACCACCTGCACGCCGGCAAAGGTCCCGTCCGCGCCGGGCATGGCGGCGTAGTTGGACAGGAACCACCGCGGCCCCGCCGGCAGCACCACCTCGTCCAGATGTTCCTGGGCCACACCCGACGCCAGCACCTCGCGCATGCGCGCCTCGAACGGCGCGGCGATCTCGCTCCCGAGAATCTCGCCCAGCGTGCGGCCGATCAGGTCGCCGACACCGACGCCGAGCTCGGCGGCCGAGTGGTGGTTGAGCTGGACGACGCGCCCCTCGCGGTCGTAGTAGCCGATGCCGATCGGGGCATGTTCGTACAGGGTGCGGAACCTGACCTCGGCGCGCTGGAGGTCGGACTCGGCGCGTCGCCGGCGGCTGATGTCGACGGCGAAGACGAACAGCCCCCGCACCGTCCCGTCGGCCCCGTGGTCGGGGATGTAGTGCACCGCGAGCCAGCAGGGCGGCCGGTCTGGAAACTGGAACTCGGCGTCGTAGGAGTGCACCTCACCGGCAAGGGCATGCCGCAGGCGGGGACCGGCCACGGCGTAGCCCGACGGCCCGAGCACATCCTGCACATGACAACCGACGATGTCCTGCCGCCGACGGCCGAACAGAGTCTCGTACTGCGAGTTCACGAAGCGGTAGACGAGATCCCTGTCGAGGTAGGCGATGTTCGCCGGGAACGACTCGAGGATGGCGGCGATGTCCCGGTACGCGGTCCCGTCCTCGCTGCGCTCGGCGGTCGGTCTGAACATGGTCCCCCCTGCCATCGGCGGGCGAAGTAGCCGCAGGCACCCGGTGATTTATCGGCAGGGGGCCGGATTTTCTTGATCTTCGACATCCATAAGCCGCGAGCGCCTTGCCAGGCAACACGTTGGGAATGCGATTGGCGTGCCCGCTAGGCCCGCCCACGGCCGCGCATGCCGCGCGCCGTGTCCCAGGTGTACATCGCGAGTGCGACCCAGATGGCGCCGAAGCCGATGGCATGCATGCGCGTGAACGGCTCGCCGAACGCGACGACCGCCAGCAGGAACTGGAAGGTCGGCGACAGATACTGCAGGAAGCCGATGGTCGACAACCGCAGGCGACGGACACCCTCGGCATACCAGATGAGGGGCAACGCGGTGATCGGGCCGGCCGCGCACAGCAGCAGCGAGAGGCCCGGACCCGCATTGCCGAAGGCCAGCGCTCCGTGGGCCTGCCGCCACGCCATGAAGCCGATCGCCAGCGGGCACAACAAGGTCGTCTCGAGGGCCAGGCCTTCCAGGCCACCCGGCCGGGCCAGCTTGCGAAGCAAGCCGTAGACGGCAAAGCTCACCGCCAGTACGAGCGCGATCCACGGCGCGTGCCCTTGCCGGACCGTGAGCCAGGCCACGCCGCACGCCGCCAGGCCGACGGCCACGAGCTGCGGGCGGCGCAGGCGTTCGCGCAGGAAGACGGCGCCGAAGGCCACGTTGACCAGCGGGTTGATGAAGTAGCCCAGGCTGGCCTCGACCAGCCGGTCATTGGCGATGGCCCAGATGAAGACGAGCCAGTTGACGGCGATCAGGCAGGTGGTCAGGGACATCGTCAGGATGGTGCGGCGGTCACGGAACATCGCGAAGGTCGAGCGCA
>CAINDZ010000465.1 GCA_903847545.1 uncultured bacterium
CGCAGGCCACGACGGCGCCCGAATCCTCCTGCACCGACAGCGCCACGTGCAGGGCGTCCTGCCCGAAGGCCACCAGTTCGTCGGCCTTGGCGCCCCGGTGCGAGCGCCCCAGCGCGAACCAGTTCAGCGCCTCCAGCAGGTTGGTCTTGCCCTCGCCGTTGCGGCCCAGCAGCAGGTTCACGCTCGGCGAGAAGTCGAGCGTCACCTCGGCCAGGTTGCGGAAGTTGGTGAGGGTGGCCGAGAGGATGCGCACGGGAAGGGGCTCGCTCCGGTTGAGGCTCAGTGTGCGGCCGCGAGGGCCCGTTCACAGAGTTCGCGCAGGCCGATCACGTCGACGCCCTCGGCCTTTGCATAGCCATCGGCGCCACCATACACGACAAACGTCCGCGCGGGCTGCAGGTCTTCGCGGGCGCCGTGGAAGCCCCGGCCAAGGGCCGGCGCCAGGCTGCGCCTGATCTCGATGGCCCACACCTCGCCGCCGGACCACTCGAGCACGAGGTCCATCTCCGCCCCGGCAACGGTCCGGTAGAAGCTCGCCTGCGCGCGATGCCCCACGACGCGCAGGATGTTCTCGATCACGAAACCCTCCCAGCTGGCGCCCGCCACGGGGTGGCCGAGCAGGGCGTCGCGGTCTTCGAGCCCCAGCAGTGCGTGGACCAGGCCGCTGTCCCGCACATACACCCGCGGCGACTTCACCAGTCGCTTGCCGACATTCGCCTGGAAGGGGGGCAGCCGACGCACCAGGAGCAGGTCGACCAGCAGGTCGAGATAGCGCGCCACCGCCTTGCTGTCGATGGCCAGGGCACGCGCGAACTGCGAGGCGTTGAGCAGGCCGCCCTGCTCGTGGGCGAGCATCGTCCAGAGGCGGCGCAGCGTCTCGGCCGGGATGCGCGGCCCGAACATCGGCACGTCGCGCTCGAGGTACGTGCGCAGGAAACTCTCCCGCCATGCCGCGCCGGCGCGGTCATCACGCGCCAGGAAGCTGTCGGGGAAGCCGCCGCGCACCCATAGTGTCTCGAGGTCCGCGGCATCGACTTCCAGCGCATCGAGCGGCGCCAGGTCGCAGATGGCCATGCGGCCGGCCAGGGTCTCGCTTGCCTGCCGCAGCAGGTCCAGCGATGCCGAGCCCAGGAGCAGGAACCGCCCGTGTCGCTTCCCTGCGCGCCGCCCCTCGTCGATGATGCCGCGCAACTCGCCGAACAGTCCCGGCACCCGGTGGATTTCATCGAGGACGACCAACCGGTCGGCGTTTGGCGCCAGGAAGGCCCGCGGATCCTCCAGCTTGGCGCGGTCGGCCGCAGACTCGAGGTCGAGGTAGAGGCCGCCGCGTGCGGCCGCCAGGTCCCGGGCCAGGGTGGTCTTGCCCACCTGGCGGGGGCCCAGCAGGGCCACGGCCGGGAATTGGTCGAGGCGTTCGGCGATGAGGTTGGTGGCGCGGCGCTGAATCATGCTTGTATTTTCGGCGCGACCGCCCAAAAATACAAGGATATTTTGCCAACCACCCCCGACTTGCGCCGGCGCAAGTGGTTGTCACACAAATAAAAGATCAATTCGTTAAACCACGGCGTCGCTTGCCGGGCCGGCCCGACCGCGACAATATAAGGGGCGCGCGGTGGCACCCCGCCGCGACGTTGAAAGGACCCCGCCCCATGCAAACCCGCCCCCTCGGCCGCTCCGGCCTCAAGGTCTCCGCCCTCGGCCTCGGCTGCATGGGCATGAGCTACTCCTACGGCCCCCCGCAGGACAAGCGCGAGATGGCCGCCCTGCTGCGCCTGGCCGTCGACCGCGGCGTCACCTTCTTCGACACCGCCGAGGTCTACGGCCCCTATTTGAACGAGGAGCTGCTCGGCGAGGCCCTGGCCCCGGTCCGCGACCAGGTCGTGATCGCCACCAAGTTCGGCTTCGACCTGGCCCCCGACTTCGACGTCCGCGGCGTGAAGGGCCCCCCGGGGCTGAACAGCCGGCCCGACCATATCCGCCGCGCCGTCGAGGGCTCACTCAAGCGGCTGCGCACCGATGTCATCGACCTGCTCTACCAGCACCGCGTCGACCCCGACGTGCCCATCGAGGACGTGGCCGGCGCCGTGAAGGACCTGATCGCGCAGGGCAAGGTGCGGCACTTCGGCCTGTCCGAGGCGGGCGCGCAGACCATCCGCCGCGCACACGCGGTGCAGCCGGTGGCGGCCCTGCAGAGCGAGTACTCGCTGTGGATGCGCGCACCCGAGCGGGAGATCCTCCCCCTGCTCGAGGAGCTGGGCATCGGCCTGGTGCCGTACAGCCCGCTGGGCCGCGGCTTCCTGACCGGCGCGATGGACGCCTCCACCACGTTCGCGAGCGGCGACTTCCGCGGCGCGCTGCCGCGCTTCACGCCCGAGGCGCTGCGGGCCAACCAGGCGCTGGTCGACCTGCTGTCCAGGGTGGCGCGCGAGAAGGGCGCCACGCCCGCCAGGATTGCCCTGGCCTGGCTGCTGGCGCAGAAGCCGTGGCTGGTGCCCATCCCCGGTACGACGAAGCCGGCGCGGCTGGAGGAGAACCTGGGCGCCGTTGATGTCGAGCTGACCGACGACGACCTGCAGGCGATCGACCGCGCGGCGGCGGCGATCACGATTGTGGGCGAACGGTACCCGGAGCGGCTGGAGAAGATGAC
>CAINDZ010000466.1 GCA_903847545.1 uncultured bacterium
CGCCGGCGACCGCGTCCCGCTGGCCTCGCTCGCCTCGTTCGAGCAGGTGCCGGGCGCCAGCGAGATCCAGCGCGAGAACCGCCAGACCGCGGTCTGGGTGGGCGCCCGCTACGAGGATGGCTCGCGCGAGCAGTACATGGCGCAGGTGACGGCGCTGCTGAACGGCACGACGCTGCCGGCCGGCTACTCGTGGACCTTCGGCCAGTGGCAGCAGCGGGCGCGTGACAGCTCGATGGGTTTCCTTACCAACCTGCTGCTGGCGCTGATGCTGGTCTTCGTCGTGATGGCGGCCCTGTTCGAGTCGACACGGCAGGCCCTCGCCCTGATGGTGGCGCTGCCGTTCGCCCTGGCCGGCGCGGTGTGGACGCTGTACCTCACGGGCACCGACTTCGACCAGCCGGCGGCGCTTGGCGTGCTGCTCCTGATCGGCATCGTCGTCAACAACGGCATCGTCATGATCGAGCACATCAACATGTACCGCCGGCAGGGGATGCCGCGACAGGAGGCCATGATGCGCGGCGGGCGCGAGCGCCTGCGCCCGATCATCATGACGGCCCTGACCACGCTCATGGGACTGGCGCCTATCGCCATCTCGCGCCCCTCGCTGGGCAACGTCTACTACTACTCGATGGCGCTGGTGATCATGGGCGGCCTCGTCATCTCGACGGTGCTGACCGCGATCCTGCTGCCGGCCACCGCGATGCTGGCCGAGGACTGGACCGCCGCCGCGGGACGGGGCGCCGTGGCCGCGGGTCGCTGGGTGCGGCGGCCGCGTCTTGCGCGCCCTGCGCGCCGGGGCGGCACGCTCCCGCGCCCGCCGGCGTAGCCGTCGGCGTTCCCGCGCTTGCCGTCGGGACGGCGGCAGGGCATCATGGGGATTCGACGCCAGCGGCGGCGCCGGATCGGGGCCGCCGGGAACGGGATGCCTTCGTGAATCGCCAGCGACGACTCCGCTACCTCTTCGCCCCCCTTCTGGGCGGCATCACGGGCCTGGCCCTGTGTCGCGGCGTGCTGCCCCTGGGCCTGCACGCCGCCGGCTACGGCAGCTACCTGGCCCTGGGCTTCTACCTCGACCGTTTCTGCTGGTTCTCGGTCGTCGTCATGGCCCTCGGCGGCCTGGGGGTGGCCCGCTCGCGCCACATGCTGGAGGCCATCCGGATCTTCAGCTGGGGCGGCCTGCTGGCCGGTGCCGGCCTGGCCGCGCTCGCGCTGGACACGCATGTGCGCCTGTTGGCGATGGCGGGGCTGTTGGGCTGGATCTACGGTCTGCCGGCGGGCCTGCTGCTGGCGGCCGTGTTGTCGGGACTTCCCGGCGGCGCCGCGCCACAGCCTGCCGCCGACGTCGCCGGGGACAACGGCGCCGCGCCCGCTGCCAACCCTGACGACTACGTCATCTGACCGGCACCGCCGGTCCCCCACGCCTCCCGCAACACGCCGACCATCACCAGGATCACGCCCGCCGGCTTCGTGGCGTGGTGCGCCAGCGACGTGCCCAGGGTCCACAGGTGCTCGGGGTCGTTGGCGCCCGGCGGCAGCGGCACGTCGTAGAGGATGAACGCCGTGGGCAGCGCGATCACGGCCGCACCGGCGATGACCAGGCGCCCGGGCGTCTCGGCGCGGCAGAAGTAGACGACGAGCGGGACGAGCAGGAACGCGTACGAGTGCTCCCAGATGTCCTTGTAGGCCAGGAAGAACGCGCACGCCCACATCAGCGCCGACAGCTCGATCGTCGGGCGGCGGCGCCACGCCGTGACGGCGGCCAGCGCGAGCACGCTGAACGGGTACGCGTGGAGCACGACCCGCGCCGCCGGCGGGAGCTGGGCCAGCGAGGAGACATCCGCGACGGGGATGCCGGCGGCGCGCGTGGCCAGCGTCACGAGCAGGCCGTTCAGGCCGTGGTGTCCGGCGTGGACCATCCAGCCGGGCATGTCGATGGGCTTGAGGTTGACGGCGAGGAAGCGCCCGAACTCGCCGGGGCGGGCCGTGAAATACGCCGCCGCCGAGGCGGCCAGGGCCGCGCCCCACGCGGCCAGCCGCCGCCACGTTCGCCGGCCGATGACCGCCGGCGCGACGGCCAGCGCCACCGGCTTGGCGACCACGGCGGCACAGGCCGCCAGCGCGAACAGCGACGCGCGACGCGACGCGAGCGCCACGAATCCCGCGAGCACCAGCATGGCCGAGACGAACGAGAGCTGCCCCATGAAGATCTCCAGGTGCAGCGGCGTGTACAGGGCGCAGAACCAGGCGAGCGGAACGATGCGGCCTGGCGGCGCGCGGCGCACGACGTACACGACCAGCGCCAGGAAGCAGGCCTCGATGAAGCCGCACCACAGGCCGTAGGCCACACCGGGCGCCGACGCCAGGATCGGCACGCCGAACGGGAGGGCCAGGAGCGGGTGGTACCGGAACCCGAACGCCGGCCCGTCGCCGTACAGCGGCAGCCCCCGCCACAGGCGCACGCCGGCGTCGACGTAGACCGCGAAGTCGGTGCCCCGTCCCAGCCGGTGCACGGCGTCGTTGTAGAGGTGGCCGAGGCCGCCGGACAGGGTGAGGCCGACCAGGACCAGGTGTGCGGCCACGGCGGCGACCACCCACATCCGACGATGGTCATGGGTGGCTGGGGTGGGCATCGGTCTCCGTGGCGGTTCGGGTCCAGGGGCGTCGAGGCGTGAACACACCCCAGTGTAACGCCCGACGGCGCGCTGTCTTTCGTGGATTTATCTGATCCTGTATACCCATACTGACGCATTATTTGCGTTTATCTTTGTTCGTTCTCCGAACTTAGTGTATACTTGGGAGGTTCCCGTGACCAGCCCTGAATTTCGCCCCAGCGCGCCGGAGGCCCCCGGGTGACCCATCGCAATGCCTGCTCCCTGTCGCGCCGCCTGTCGGCGCTGGTCCTGCTCGCCGCGCTGGCCGCCTGCCTGGGCGCCGCCACCCCCGCCCACGCCACGTGGGCGCTGGTGTGGTCCGACGAGTTCAACGGCACGACCCTCGACGCCGCCGCCTGGAACACCGTCACGGGCACCGGCTGCCCGTCGCTGTGCGGCTGGGGCAACGCCGAGCTGGAGTACTACCGGCCGCAGAACGTGACCGTCAGCGGCGGCAACCTCGTCATCACGTCGCGCGCGGAGTCGTACAGCGGGTCGAACTACACCTCGGGCAAGATCACGACGAGCGGAAAGAAGTCGTTCCTCTACGGGCGGATCGAGATGCGCGCCAAGCTGCCGGTCGGCGGCGGCATGTGGCCCGCCTTCTGGATGATGCCGCAGGACAACGTGTACGGCGGGTGGGCGTCGAGCGGCGAGATCGACATCATGGAGGCGTCGAACGCGATGACCTCGATCGCCGGCACGCTCCACTACGGCGGCACGTCGCCCAACAACACCTCCACGAGCGGCACCTACTCGCTGGGCGGCAGCAGTTTCGCCTCGGCGTTCCACACCTACGCGGTCGAGTGGGAAGCCGACACGATGCGCTGGTACGTCGACGACGTGCTGTTCTCGACGAAGACCAGCGCGCAGTGGTACTCGAGCGCGGTGCCCGGCAACGCGCGCGCGCCGTTCGACCAGCCGTTCTACATCATCCTGAACGCGGCCGTGGGCGGCTACTACACCGGCTGCACCAGCTCGAGCTGCGTCTCGGCGACGTTCCCGCAGCAGTACCTGGTCGACTACGTGCGCGTGTACGAGAACATCGCCAACTTCGAGCCCGTCGTGGCGATCACCACGCCGGTCGCGGGCACGTCCGTGCCGGCCGGCGACATCGTGTTCGAGGCGACGGCCACGGACAGCGACGGCACGATCACCACGGTCGAGTTCTGGAACGGCGCGACGTACCTGGGCGCCGACACCACCGCGCCCTACACGTTCACCTGGACGGGCGTGGCGGCCGGCTGCCCGGCGGTGACGGCCAAGGCCATCGACAACCTGGGCGGCACGGCCACGCACACGATCGACCTGACGGTCGGCGCCGGGTGCGGCCAGGTCGGCTTCACGGGCGACCCGTGGGTGCTGCCCGCGAGGATCCAGGCCGAGAACTACGACGCCGGCGGCGAGGGCGTGGCTTTCCACGACCTGGACGCGACGAACAACGGTGGCCTGTACCGCCCGGGTGAGGGTGTCGACATCGAGGCCTGCACCGACACGGGCGGCGGCTTCAACGTGGGCTGGACCAACCCCGGCGAGTGGATGGAGTACACCGTGCAGCCCCTGGGCACCGGCTCGTACACGCTGACGGCGCGCGTGTCCTCGCTTTCGGGCGGCGGCCAGTTCCGCGTGTACTTCAACGGGATCGACAAGACCGGCGCCGTCAACGTCGCCTCCACGGGCGGCTGGCAGACCTGGACCACGCTGTCGATGAACGTGTCGCTGGCGGCCGGCACGCAGGTGATGCGCTTCGCGCCGACGATCTCCGGCTTCAACGTGAACTGGCTCGAGCTGACGCCCAACTGGACGAGCGCGGCGCCGGAGGTGCCCGGCGCGGGCGCCGCCGCGGTGCTGCGGCCCTGCCACCCGAACCCGTTCAACCCGTCGACGACGATCAGCTACGAACTGGCCGCGCCGGCCGACGTCACCCTGGCGGTGTACGACATGGCCGGCAAGCTGGTGCGGATGCTGGTGGCCGGCGAACCTGTCGCCGTCGGCGCCCACGAGTTGACGTGGAACGGGCGCGACGACGCGGGCCTGGCCGCGCCGGCGGGCGTGTACTTCTGCCGGCTCGAGGCGGGCGGGGTCGTGCAGGCGCAGCGGATGACGTTGTTGAAGTAGTTTCGGACTTGATCCTCGGCGCCGGCGCAACACTCGCGATGCGGAGAGTTGAGCCGGCGCAAATGCCCTGCTTCTCGCCTTGCTACTCGCCCTGCTACTCGCCCCGCTCCGCCGCGCGCCGGCCGTCGCGCACCGCCGCCGCCAACTGCTCCGTCGTCGGCATCACCAGGTCGTAGCGCGCCGCCAGGATGCGGCCCTCCCCCTCCGGCAGCGTCATCCTGACCATCGCGTCGTTCTTCCGCGAACAGAGCGCGATGCCGATGGTGGGCTCCTCGTGCGGCTCGCGCTGCGTGCGGTCGAACCAGTTCACGTACATCTGCACCTGGCCAAGGTCGCGGTGGGTGAGCTTGCCCAGCTTGAGGTCGATGACCACGAAGCATCGCAACAGGCGGTTGTAGAGCACCAGGTCCACGAAGAAATGGTCGCCGCCGATCGTAATGCGTCTCTGGCGCGCGATGAAGCAGAATCCCTTGCCCAATTCGAGCATGAACTCCTGCAAGTGGTCGATGATCGCCTGCTCGAGGTCGCGTTCGCGCCAGTGCGGACGCTCGGGCAGGCCGAGGAACTCGAGGACGACGGGGTCCTTGATGACGTCCTGCGGCGTGAGGACCTGCTGGCCGCGGCGGGACAGGGCCAGGACCTGGTCATTGTCACGGCTGACGGCGAGTCGTTCGTGGAGGTGGGAGGCGATCTGGCGTTCGAGTTCGCGGACCGACCAGCCTTGGTTGGCGGCTTCGTGCTCGTAGAATGTGCGGACGGTTGGATCTTCGATCACCATCAGCAACCGATAGTGGGACCAGCCGAGTTCCAGTTTCAGGGCGGGCTGTGGAGCAGGTGGCAATTGTCGCCACGGCGTGGCGACAATTTCTTGACTATCAATTTCAACAGATGACGCCTTGCCCTGATCCGGCGCTGGGTATGTCTGATAGAATTGACGTATGCGGGCAAGATGTTTTACACCATATCCCCGACCGAAGTGCCTGGTGAGGCGCTCGGAGAGGTGCAGCAGAATCTGCTCACCGTAGTCGGCCCGCCGCCCCCCTTTCTGTTCCACCAGTACGATCTGACGCCCGATCTCCCAGTAGGTCTGGACCATTGTCGAGTTCACCACCTGTGCGACGCGTTCCTGCGCACCGGAGACGATCTCGACGACCTTCCGAAACAGGGTGTCCGCGGCGACACAGGCTTCCTCGGTTGTCGCCGCCGGCTGACGGGTGTTGTCGAGCACGGAATTCTCCTTGATGGGCTCGCCCGAAATGAAAACGGCACGCCACGGCCCGATCGGGACCGCAGCGCTCGCGGTGATTACGGTGCTTGTTGGAAGGAACATGCCGACCGTCGTGCGTGGCGACGACCGCGACTTGCGCCGGCGCAAGTCTGCCCAGGGCGGGGCATCAACAGCCGTGAAGCCGCGTCACAGCCGCGCGGCAATCACCGATAGCGGCCAGGTGACGCGCCGCCGCACGCGCGCGTCGCCCCAGGCCGCCTCCAGCGCGGGGCGCACCTCGGCCACGGGGTCGCGGCCGGTGTCGGCCGCGCAGCGCGCCACCGCGGACCAGCTGGCCAGGTAGCCGAGCGCGTGGGCCACGTCCCAGTCGGCGGTCATCGCGAAGGGCGGCGCCGCGAGCGCGCGGCCGGGCAGCGACAGGCGGGCGTAGCCGTCCTCGACGTGGCGACGCTCGGCGGGCCACCACGGGTCCAGGCCGGCGTAAAAGGCGTCGATGACGGCGTCGACGGCGGGCGTGACGCGGTGCAGGTTGTAGGTCCAGGCGGCGACGACGGCGCCGGGCGCGGCGACGCGGCGGAGCTCGGCGGCGAACGCGGCCTGGTCGAACCAGTGCAGGGCCTGCGCGACGGTGATGCAGTCGACGGTGTGGTCGGCCAGCGCGGGCAGCGTCTCGGCGGCGACATGGTAGCGCACGTTCGGGTGCGGCACGGCCTGGGCCACCTGCTGTTCGCTGGGATCGCTGGCCTCGACGCGCGTGAAGTGCGCCGCCAGGCCGACGGCGGCCTGGCCGTTGCCGCAGCCCGCATCCCAGGCCAGGGCCGTGCGGCGCGACTGCGAGGCGAGCCAGGCGTGCAGCGCGGCGGGGTACGCGGGACGGAAGGCGGCGTAGTCGGCCGACTGTCTCGAGAAGTGATCCTGGACGCCCATGGGCGCGGGCTCCCCGTCTGCGGGTGCGGGCGAACGCGGGGTCAGCGCGAGCGCAGGCGCTCGAACAGGCCCTTGAGGTCGCCGAACTTGTCGGCGTAGTCGACCATGCTGCGCTCGATGACTTCCTGGGCCTCGGCGCGGCCGTAGATGTGCGTGATCTCGGTCTCGCTGCGACGCGCGCCCGGCGCATCCTTGTAGGTCAGGAAGTAGTGGCGCAGGCGCTCGATCATCGAGGCGGGGCACTCGTAGATGTCGCGCAGGTGGCCGTAGATGGCGTCGGTGCCGAGCACGGCGATGATCTTGTCGTCCGCCTCGTTGCCGTCGATCATGCGCAGGCCGCCGATGGGCGTCACCGTCAGCAGGATGTCGCCGTGGGTGATGGTCTTCTCGGCCAGGATGCAGATGTCGAGCGGGTCGCCGTCGCCGACGATGCCGGTGCGCGAGGCCTGGCGCATGCAGTACTCGGCCACCTTCGGGCCGCAGTAGGTCTGCGGCAGCAGGCCGTACAGCGTCGGGTAGACGTTCGAGAACTTCTGCGGGCGGTCCACCTTCAGCAGGCCGGTGGGCTTGTCGAGCTCGTACTTCACCGTGTCGGACGGGACGATCTCGACGTACGCCGTCACGCGCTCGGGCGCCTCGTCGCCGATGGCCACCCCGTGCCAGGGATGGGCGCGGAACAGGTGGTGCAGAAGGTCGATGTTCACGTTTTCCATGGCTGGCTCCCCCGCCAGTTGAATCCCCCGCCCGCCGGTTGCAGGCCGCCAAGATAGCGCTATCGGGCGGGAATGCGAAGGGTTGAGCCGGCAGCGGGTTTCGGGCGCCGGGCGGGCGGCCGGGGCGGCCGCATGGACACCGGCCCCGATGTGTGTTTTCTTGGGGTCAGGAATGCTCCCGACCCGTCCGGGCGGGGTCGCCGGGCCTGCGGGCCCGGGGCGCCCGCGGAGGTCCCCGTCGTGAACCCTGGCCTGCAGGCCGCCACTCTGGGCCCGTTCCCGTCGCCTGCCGACGGGACGCTCGTCGACCCCCAGGGTCGCCGCCTGGACTACCTGCGCCTGGCCGTCACCGACCGCTGCAACCTCCGCTGCCAGTACTGCATGCCCGCCGCCGGGGTCACCCTGGGCGAGCGCGACGAGATCCTCTCCATCGACGAACTGGTGCGCGTGGGCGGCATCTTCGCCGGCCTGGGCGTGCGCACGTTCCGCATCACCGGCGGCGAGCCGCTGGTCAGGCGCGGCGTGGTGTCGCTGGTCGCGGCGCTGCGCGCGCTGCCGTCGGCGCCCGAGGTGCTGCTGACGACCAACGGGCTGCTGCTGGCCGAGCACCTCGACGGGCTGGCCGAGGCCGGCCTGAAGCGCGTGAACCTGAGCCTCGATTCGCTGGACCCGGCGACGTGGACGACGATCACGCGGCGCGACGGGTTCGCGCGCGTGCGCGACGCCGTCGAGCAGGTGCTGGCGCGCGGCATGGGCCTGAAGATCAACATGGTGGTGCTGCCCGGCACCAACGACCACGAGCTGGCCGCGTTCGCCGAGCTGGCGCGCGAGCGGCCCGTCACCGTGCGCTTCATCGAGCCGATGCCGTTCGTCGGCGAGGGCCGCCTGTGCGGGCCCGGCATCACCGGCGCCGAGATCCTGGCGAAGCTGGCCGGCTCGCACGCCATCGAGGCCGAGCCGGTGGTCGCAGGCTCGGTGGAGAAGCTGTTCCGCATCGACGGGTTCGCCGGGCGCATCGGCGTCATCGAGGGGCACAGCCGCACGTTCTGCGGCACGTGCCGCCGCCTGCGCATCGACGCGCGCGGGCGGATGCGCACCTGCCTGTACGGGCGGCCGTCGGCGTTCCTGCGGCCGCTCATCCGCGCCGGCGCCGACGACGCGGCGCTGGTCGCCGCCATCCGCCAGTCGGTGGCCGGCCGGCTGCCCGACGGCATCGCGTCCGAGCTGGACCACCGCCGCCACAACCTCGACAGCATGGTGAACATCGGCGGCTGACGCATCTTTTCGCGAAGAAGGGACCTGCCGCCTTGTCCTGCGACGTGCCCACCCCCGACTGCTGCGCCGATGGCGGCGCGATCCCCTACGAAGAAGCATTGCGACTGGTGCTCGCACACACGCGGCCGCTTCCGGCCGTGAAGGTGGAGCTGGCCGACGCCCTGGGCTGCTACCTGGCGGCACCCGCGAAGTCACGCTGGGATTCTCCGCGCTTCGAGCAGTCGGCGATGGACGGCTACGCGGTGCGGGTGGCGAACCTGGCCGCAGCCACGGCGGCGCGGCCGGTGACGCTGCGCGTGGCCGGCGAGATGGCCGCAGGTTCGTCGCGACGCCTGGCGCTGAAGGCCGGCACGACGGTGCGCGTGTTCACGGGCTCGCCGCTGCCGGCGGACACGGGCGCGGTCGTGGTGCAGGAGGTCGTTGCCCGCGAGGGCGACCACGCCGTGTTCGGCGCGCCCGCGCGCGAGGGCGCACACATCCGCCGCGTCGGCGAGGAGTACGGCAAGGGCGACGAGCTGCTGCCGGCCGGCGTGGCGGTGACGCCGCCGGTCATCGGCCTGCTGGCGCAGCTGGGCCAGGGCAACGTGAAGGTGGGCGGCCGCCCGCGCGCGCTGGTCGTGACGATGGGCGACGAGCTCGTGCCCGCGGGCACGACGCCGGGGCGCGCGCAGGTCGTCGACGCGAACGGGCCGGCGCTGTGCGCGGCGCTGCGGGCGGCGGGCGCGCTGAAAGTGAGGCACGTGCGCGTGCGCGACGACGCGGCGGCCCTGCGGCGGGCCCTGGCCGCGGGGCTGCGCACGGCCGATCTGGTGGTGACGGTGGGCGGCGCCTCGGTGGGCGACCACGACCACGTGCCGGCGGTCCGCGCGCAGCTGGGCATCGCCGAACTGTTCGGGCGCGTCGCCATCCGCCCCGGGCTGCCGAACTGGTTCGGGCTGTCGCCCGCCGGCGTGCCCGTGTTCGGGCTGCCTGGCAACCCGGTGTCGGCGCTGGTCTCGTTCGAGCTGCTGGTGCGGCCGGCGGTGCGGCGATTGATGGGCGCCTCGTGCGCGGCGGCGGCCGACGGCATCGCCAACGCCGGGGCCGACCTGCCAGCCTTGTCGATGCCGCTGGCCGGAGAGGCCGCGCCCGCGGGCGACCGCCTGACGTGGCTGCGCGCGCGCCTGGCCGTCGCCGACGACGGGACGCCGTGCGTGGCGCCCGCGCGCGGCCAGGGCTCGCACATGCTCGGATACCTGGCCCGCGCGCAGGCGCTGGCCGTCATCGCGGCCGGCGACGGGACGTTGCCGGCCGGCACGCCCGTTCCCGTGCGCCGACTGGAGTGGTTCGAGCGATGACACCGACGACCCTGACGATCACGCGTCCCGACGACTGGCACCTGCACCTGCGCGATGGCGAGTTGATGGCGCACGTGCTGCCGCACACCGCGCGCTGCTTCGGCCGCGCCGTCGTCATGCCCAACCTGAAGCCGCCGGTGACGACGGCCGCCGCGGCGCGCGCCTACTACGACCGCATCCTCGACGCGCTGCACCCGGACCTGGACTTCACGCCGCTGATGACGCTGTACCTGACGGACGCGACCACGCCGGCCGAGATCGAGCGGGCGCGCGCGGACGGCGTCGTGGTGGCGGCCAAGCTGTACCCGGCGGGCGCGACGACGAACTCGGACGAGGGGCTGACCGACCTGGTGCGCGCGCGGCCGGTGTTCGCCGCGCTGGCCGCCTGCGGCCTGCCGCTGCTGGTGCACGGCGAGGTGACCGACCCCGAGGTGGACGTCTTTGATCGCGAGGCCGTGTTCCTGGAGCGGCACCTGCGGCCGCTGCTGGACGCGGTGCCCGGCCTTAAGGTGGTACTCGAGCACGTGACGACGAAGCAGGGCGTCGACTTCGTGCTGCAGGGCCCGCCGACGCTGGCGGCGACCATCACCGCGCACCACCTGCTGTACAACCGCGGCGCGATGTTCCGGGGCGGCCTCAACCCGCACTACTACTGCCTGCCGGTGCTCAAGCGCGAGGAGCATCGCCTGGCTCTGGTCGAGGCGGCGACGAGCGGTTCGCCGAGATTCTTCCTGGGCACCGACAGCGCGCCGCACGTGCGCGGCGCCAAGGAGTGCGGTTGCGGATGCGCGGGCATCTTCAGCGCGCCGGTGGCCATCGAGATGTACGCGACGGCGTTCGAGCAGGCGGGGGCGCTGGACCGGCTGGAAGGGTTCGCGAGCCGCCACGGGGCCGCGTTCTACGGGCTGCCGCCCAACCGCGACACGGTCACGCTGAGCCGGCGCGAACGGTCGGTGCCCGCGGCCATCGCCGCCGGGCCGGCGGGCGACCTGGTGCCGCCCGGCGCCGGGGCGACGCTGGGCTGGGAGTTGGACACGCCTGCCATCGGCGGGCTGCCGGGCGGCGTGGTCGCGCCGCGCGAAAAGCGGGAGGAGCCGAGGCGCAGGATGCCGCTCGATCGCTCCGAGTTTCCCCTGTAGGCCGCAGCCGGCCGCCGCAACTCCCCGCCTCGGCCTAGAGCTTGCGCGGCCGCACCATCGCCTCGGGCGACAGCAGGCGGTCGAGCTCCTCGCGCGAGAGCAGCTTCTTCTCGAGCACCAGCTCGTAGACGCCGCGTCCAGTGACGAGCGCCTCCTGCGCCAGTTCCGTGCTCGTGTCGTAGCCCAGCACCGGGTTCAAGGCGGTGACGACGCCGATGCTGCGCTGCACGTGCTCGCGGCAGCGCTCGACGTTGGCCGTGATGCCCGTCACGCAGCGCACGCGCAGCGTCTCCATGCCGTTCTCGAGCATGTCGATGGACTCGAGCAGGCTCTGCACGATGATGGGCTCCATCACGTTCAGCTCGAGCTGGCCGGCCTCGGCGGCCATCGTCACGGTGAGGTCGTTGCCGATCACCTTGAAGGCGACCTGGTTGACGACCTCGGGAATCACCGGGTTCACCTTGCCCGGCATGATCGACGAGCCGGGCTGCATGGGCGGCAGGTTGATCTCGCCGAGGCCCGTGCGCGGGCCGCTCGAGAGCAGGCGCAGGTCGTTGCAGATCTTCGACAGCTTCACCGCCAGGCGCTTGAGCGCCGAGCTGTACATGATGAAGGCGCCGGTATCCATCGTCGACTCGATCAGGTGCGGGGCCAGGCGCACGGGCAGGCCGGTGATGTCGCCCAGGTGCGCGACGGCCCGCGCGCCGAAGGCCGGGTCGGCGTTGAGGCCGGTGCCGATGGCGGTGCCGCCCAGGTTGACCTCCAGGAACAGCGCGGCGTTCTGCTCGAGCCGCTCGATCTCCTCTCCCAGCGTGACCGCGTACGCCTCGAACTCCTGGCCCAGCGTCATGGGCACCGCGTCCTGCAGCTGCGTGCGGCCCATCTTCAGCACGTCGGTGAACTCGGCGGCCTTGGCGTTGAACGCGGCGACCAGGTCGCGCAGCACGGCGCAGATGCCGGCGTTGGCGCGGATCAGGCCCACGCGCAGCGCCGTCGGGTAGGCGTCGTTCGTCGACTGCGACAGGTTGACGTGGTTGTTCGGGTGGCAGTGGCGATACTCGCCCTTGGCGTGCCCGAGGTGTTCGAGCGCGCGGTTGGCAATGACCTCGTTCGCGTTCATGTTCGTCGAGGTGCCGGCGCCGCCCTGCACCAGGTCGACGACGAAGTGGCCGTGCAGCTTGCCCTCGATGATCTCGTGGCAGGCCTGGCCGATGGCATCGGCGATGGGCTGCGGCAGGTGGCCCAGCTCGGCGTTGGCGCGCGCGCAGGCGGCCTTGACCATGGCCAGCGACTCGACCAGCGCCGGGTGGTGCGCCAGCACGACGCCGCTGATGGGGAAGTTCTCGACCGCGCGCAGCGTCTGGATGCCGTAGTAGAACTCGTCGGGCACCTCGCGGTCGCCGAGCAGGTCGTGCTCGGTGCGGGTGCGGCCGCTGAGGTACTGCGCGCCGGGGTTGGCGACGCGGGCCGACGCCCCGCGCATGCGGCGCGAGATGACGCGCGCGACGCGCGAGACGACCTTGGCCGCCAGCTGCGGCTCGGCCTCCATCAACGCCACGAAGGTGTCGCGGCCCAGCCGGTGGATGCGGCAGTCGAGCACCGCGCGGGCCGAGGCCGAGTGCGGGTAGTCCTCGAGCAGGCCGCCCTCGCCCAGGAAGTCGCGCGGGCCGAACCAGGCCAGGCGCCGCTCGGCGCCGCCGGGCAGGCAGCGGAAGAGCTCGACCTCGCCGCTCTCGATGACGTGCAGCGCGCGGCGCGGCTCGCCCTCCTCGAACAGGTGGGCGCCGCGGGCCAACTGGCGCGGCTCGAACAGCGCGCCCAGGCGGGACAGCTCCTCGGGGGTCAGGTCGCGGAAGAGCTCAATGCGGGCGAGCAGGTCGCCGGTCTGGTCGCGGTCCAAGGCGGGGCCTCCGGGTCGGGGTGCCCCGGCATGGTCGCACCCGGGCGCGCGGACGGCAAGCCCGCGCCCGCCCCGCTCAACCGGAGAGCACCTCGACGGCATCCCCGGCCCGCACGACGCCCTCGCCCTCGGCGATCGCGTTCATGCCGAAGGCGGCGCCTCCCTGCCAGGTGTGGAAGCCGGCCAGGGTGCGCAGCGGCTCGGGCCCGTCCAGGAGGCCGGTGGCCTGGTCGACGGTGGTCACCTTGCAGCGGACGCACGGCTTGACCAGGCGGAAGGTGACCTCGCCGATGCGCAGGCGGCGCCAGCCGTCCTCGGCGAACGGCGCGCCGCCGTCGATGACCAGGTTCGGGCGGAAGCGGTCCATGGGCACGGGCCGCACGAGGCGCGCGTTGAGGTCGGCCAGCGAGGCGGTCGTGGCAACCAGGTACGGGTAGCCGTCGGCGAAGCTGACCTCGTCGCCGGGCGCGCCGTAGCGCGGGTCGACCGCGCGGTGCGTGGCATCCGGCATGTGCACGAGGCGGACGTCGGCGCCCAGGACATCGCCCAGCCACGCGGCGGCGAAGTCGCCCGCGTCGACGGCGGCGACGGTGTCGCCCCAGATCGTGACGTCGCGCGCGGCGGCGGCACGCTGCGGCCCGCCGTTGCCGGCGAGCGGGATCGAGAGCAGCGGCCGGCCGGGCGCGTCGAGGACCAGCGCCTCGGGCCCGGTCGCGACGCCGACCAGCGCCAGCGCCGGGTGCGAGCGCTGCGAGACGAACCGGCCCCCGCCGTCGACGATCATCCAGCGGCGGTCGTCGACGAAGCCGCGCGCCTGTGCGAGCGCGCGGACGGGCGAGGTGCCGCGGCAGCCCTTCACGGGGTGGATGTACAGCGAGGACAGGATCAGGGACATGGCAGCCTCCCGGGGTTGGTCGGGGCGCCATCGTAACAGGACATCGCGCCCGGCGCAGCCCCGATCAGGGATCGTCGTCGTCGATCACGCCGTTGGCCTCGACCGGCGTGCCCAGCACAGCGTTGGTCGGCGAGGCCGCCAGGCGCAGCACCATGATCTCCTGGTTCTCGTGCACCAGGTCCTGCACCGTGGGCACGGTGATGACGCGGGTGGTCGAGCCGGCGGGGATCGTCCACGGGCCGGTGGGTGCCGTGTAGTCGCCCGCGCCCTGCGTGGAGCCGTCCAGCGCGAGCACGTTGAACGTCACCGGCACGATCGACTGGCGGTCCATCGACACGGTGAACGACAGGGTGCCGCCCTCGGTGACCGCGGGGCCGGCGGTGATGGTCAGCACCGGCTGGTCGCTGTCGAGGATGCTGCCGGTGGCCGACGGGGTGGCGCCCACGACCGCGTTGGTCGGGTTGGTGATGGTGATCGTGAAGCTCTCGCTGGCCAGCTCGGGGCCGGCGTCGTCGATGGTCGGCACGTTGACGGTCAGGTTCGACTGGCCGGCCGGCACCGTGTAGGGGCCGGTCGCCGCGCTGACGAAGTCGATGCCCGAGCCGGCGGCCGTGCCGTTGGTGAACTGCACGAAGAACTGGATGGCGGCCTCGCTGGTCCAGGCCAGGTGCACCGTGAAGGCGATGTCCGTGCCCTCGACGGCCGAGGCGGGCCCGGTGAACGACAGCGGCGACGGGTCGCCGTCCGTGATCGTGCCGGTGGCGCTGTTGAAGCCGCTGAGCGTGGCGTTGGCCGGCGTGATCAACGTGGTGGTGAACGTCTCGGTGGCGTTGTCGCCGCCGTCGGCCGCGATGGTCGGCACCGGCACGTTGATCGTCGTCGAGCCGGCCGGGATCGTGAACGGACCCGTGTTCGAGCCGTTGATGTCGCTGAGCACGTTGGCCGTGGCGCTGGAATACTGCGTGCGGAAGGTGATCGGCGACGTCGAGGCCGCGGTCAGCGTGACCGGGAACACGGCATTCTGGCCCTCGACCACGACCGGGGCGGCGGCGATCGACAGGCGCGGCGCGTCGACGATCGTTAGGTCCAGGCCGGTGACGCCCAGCGCCACGTTCGCCCCCGCGATGGCGGCCCGCAGGACCTCGTCCACCTCGCCCGTCAGCTGGTCGTCCAGCAGCGGCACCGTGAAGCTTACCGAGGACGTGAAGGCCGGGATGGTCTGCGCGCCGTTCTGGGTGAACGTGTAGTCCACGCCGGCGCCCTGCGACGTGCCGGGCAGCAGCGTCAGGTTGAAGCTCGTGGCCGACTGGCGCTGCGTGGTCAGGCTGACGGTGAAGGTGATGGTGCTGCCCTCGTTCGCGCGGGCCAGCACGGCGCCCAGGTTGATCGACGGGAACTCGTCGTCCGTGATGGCGCAGAAGGCGTCGGCCTCGGCGGCGTTCAGCACCGCGTTGGCGGGCGCCGAGAGGTGCAGCACGAAGGTCTCGTTGTCGTCGTCCCAGGCGTCGTCGTGCAGGGTCACCGGCACGTTCACGCTGCCCTGGCCGGCGGCGATGGTGAAGACCTGGCCCACGGCCGTGTAGTCGGTGGCCGAGCTGGCCGTCTGGTCGACGGTGTCGGCGCGGAACGTGACGTCGCCGGTGCTGGTGACGGCCTGGCCCAGCGCGTTGACCAGGCGCACGGCGAACACCGCCTGCGTCGCCGACTCGTTCACCGCGACGTCTGCCACGGCCAGGAACGGCTGGTCGTCGTCGACCACCGTGGCGGTGGCGACCAGGCCCGCGAAGCCGGGCTGGCTGCCGCTGTCGATGCGCAGGCGGAAGTACTCGTGCAGCGCCTCGGCCTGCGAGCCGGCCTGCAGCGTGACCGGGAAGGTGGCCGTGGTGGCCGCTGCGGGGATGGTCCACGTGGCGCCGGTGGCCGCCGTGTAGTCGGTGCCCGCGGCCGCGTCCTCCTGGCCCGTGGGCGAGCCGAGGCCGTCGCCGGCCAGCGTCGAGACGGCCAGCGTCACCGGCACGTTGTACGGCGCCTGCAGGCGCAGCGTGAAGACGGCGGTGCCGCCGGCCTCGTCGACCGTGACGCCGTCCAGCTCGATGAGCTGCGGGTCGTCGTCGACGATGGTGCCCGTGACCGGCGTGCCGGCCCAGTGCGCGTTGGCCGAGACCTGCGACAGGTTCGCGGTGAAGGTCTCGTCGCCCTCGTGGAAGGCGTCCGCCAGCAGGACCACCGGGATGACGCGCTGCGTCTGGCCCGCGGCAATGAAGAACGGCGCGCTGACGGCGGTGTAGTCGGCGCCGCTGGTCGCGGTGCCCGCCGTGGTCGCGAACGTGAAGGTGACCGGGATCGGCTCCGCGTGCGGGATGCTGACCACGAACTGCGCCGAGCCGGCGTCCTCGGCAGCCGGCACGACCGTCATCGTCAACGTGGTCTGGTCGTCGTCGAGCACGGCGCAGGACAGGCGATCGTCGGCGCCGATCATGGCGTTGGCCAGGCCGGTCAGGACCACCTCGAAGGCCTCGTCGTCCTCGAGGTCGTCATCGTCGATGACCTGCAGGTGCACCAGTCGAACCAGCGGGTCGCCCGGCTGGAAGGTGATGTCCTGGTCGATGGCGGTGAAGTCGGCGCCGCCGGCGGCCGTGCCGTCGACGGTGGCCAGGTGCAACTGCACCGGCAGCGAGCTGGCGTGGTTCAGCACGACCTGGAAATCGGCCGTGGTGCCGGGCGCCGCCTCGGACAGCGACAACCCGCCCATCGCCACGGGCCGCAGCGTGGCCACGGGCGGCAGCGTGTTGTTGTACACGGTCGCGATCACGTCGGCGATGTCGAGACCGGGGCCGTACAGCGGGTCGCTCGACGCGGCCGCGTGGCTGATCGTGATCGACAGGTCGTCGGCGTCCACGAGGTCGAGGTCGGACCACAGCCGGATGACCTGCTCCTGGTCCCAGTTCGCCGTCGTGAACGTGACGACCGACGGCACGATGTGGAACGTCGGGTCGACCGGCGACGGCGTGATGGTGATGGTGACGCTCGCCGTGGGCTGCGAGGTCAGGCGCAGGTGGTACTTCTGCTCGAGCACACCCTCGGCGGACTCGATCAGGTGCAGCGAGGTCTCCGAGACGATGACGCCGGCATTGTCGTTGTCGGCGATCACCAGCGGCACCAGGCCGACGCCGCCCTGCCCGTCGAACGCCGCGTCGTTCGAGCGCGCCAGCACGGTCAGCGCATCCGCCTGCGTGCCCTCCTGCAGCAGGTCGTCGACCGCCGAGATCGTCGCCGTGCGGGCCCGCGCCCACTCGTCGTCGACCGGCGGGAAGACCAGCACCGCGGGCTCGGCCACGGCCTGCCCGCCGACGGCCTCGAGGTCCACGCGCACCGTGTCGTCGGGCACCATCAGCAGCGTCACCGTCAGCGTGCGCGTGGCGCCGCCCTCGGCCAGCCGCAGCGTGTCGACGGCGACGGTCATGATCTTCTGCTCGGGCGCGAACGCGTTCCAGTCGTTGTCCTTGTTGTCGCAGCCGGCGGCCAGGCCCAGCACCACCGCGGCCAGCAGGGCGAGCGCCGGCAGCCACGACCGCCGGTCGCCCCGCCTCGTCACCGCGATGCCCTGCCATCCGTTCACGCGCGCCACCTCAATAGAAGGCCACGCCCAGCGCCGCCGCGGGCGCCAGGCCGTGCCAGTGATCGGTCTCGACGGGCTGCGCCCACCACTGCAGCGCCTCGACCACGCCGCACAGGCCGACGCGCACGCCGCGTCCGGCCGCCACCTCGCGCATGGCCACCAGGCGCAGGCCCGCGCCGAACATGCGGTAGTCGCGGCCGCGGTAGCGCAGCAGCTCGGTGCCGTCCAGCACCGCGCCGGCGCCGGCCACCAGCGACAGGCTGACCTGCGTGTCGCCGGTCGGGCTGAGCCTGCCGATGCCGTAGCCGACGGTCAGGCGATGGAAGAACACGTCGCTCGAGCGGCCGGGCGCCAGCACCTGGTCGGTCTGGTACCGGTTGCCGTCCCAGCCCAGCGTGATCTCGCGGTAGGGCAGCCAGTTCTCACTGCTGTCCAGGCGGCGCGGGTAGTGGCTGCGCCAGGCCAGGGCCACGCCCAGGCCGGGGTCGACGCCCGTCACGCCGCCGGCGGCCGCCGGGTCGTCCTTGAAGTGGGCCCCCAGCATGGCGGGCACGACGACGCGCCCGACCAGGCGCGGCACCAGCAGCAGCGAGTCGGCCGTCGCGATGCGCAGCCGGCCCGAGCGTTCCTCCCACGCGGGGTTGAGCGTGTTGGCGATCTCGAACGACAGCCCGCCGCCGGGCTTGCCGCGGAACTGGGCGTAGACCAGGAACTTGTCGACCCCCAGCAGGATGTCGTAGCCCGGGTCGAAGTCCTCCGGCACGTAGCGCCAGTCGCGCATCTCGTACACGACGTCGACGGCGGTGTCGTAGACCAGCACCTGGTACAGGCCGTTCGGCACCAGCTTGTCGCCCGGCACGATGAACTGTCCGGGGTACCCGCGGTCGACGTCCGCGTACAGGCAGTTCCCCCCGTGCAGGCACAATTCCACCTCGCCATGGGGGAAAAAGTTGCCGTCCGGGTCCTGGATGCTGAAGCGGAGGAAGTGCGGGGGACGACCGTCGACGGTGCCCGCCTGGACGATGCCGGGCAGCAGCGCGCACACCGCCACAAGGGCGGCAATCAGCCCCTGCAGGGCCTTCTGCGCTGGTGTTGTCGTCCTGGCGGACGGCAGCCGCATGGTCGTCCTCTCGGCATTCGGTGCATTTCCGGGCAGCGGCCCTCGCCGCGCCGGGCCCGTGATTCCGGGGCGGGACTGCAAGGTGCGTTCCAGCCGGTCGCGCCATCGATTCTAGTGATTGGACAAAGGCCGGCGGGCGGGTAGGATCGGCCGGACATCACCCAACCACTCCCCGGCAGGAGGTCCCGGATGCGCCCCACGCTTCGCTTCCTCGTTCTGACGCTGATGGTCCTGGCCGCCCTCTTCGGCGGCTGCTCCCACGAC
>CAINDZ010000467.1 GCA_903847545.1 uncultured bacterium
CAGTACAAGTTCGTCGTCGACGGCAACTGGAAGTCCGACCCGAACAATCCCGAGGGCGCGGACGACGGCTTAGGCGGCAAGAACTCGGTGCTGAAGGTCGATGCCTCGTTCGCGACCATCAAGCTCGGCCGCGGCGACGGCGCCGTGTTCAGCGACGACATCGAGCCCGTCTTCGACTACTCCACCTGCAACCCGGTCAGCCCGACCGAGGTCGTCCTGACCGCGCGCGCCCACCTCGACGACGTGGACAAGCTGGTCGTGCACTACCACGTGGGCGCCGGTGCGTGGACGCCGGGCGAGTCGAAGACCAGCGTCGTGATGAAGCCCGCGGAGAAGGACGCCTCGTTCCAGTACTACCGCGCCACGGTGAAGCTGGGCTCGCCGGACGACGAGCTGCAGTACGTCGTCGCCTACCACGACGGCGCCTACCGCGAGTTCCTCGGCGCCCGCGGCATGGTCAAGGACGCCCCGGCGGCCTTCACCTATCGCGCCGCCGAGCACACGCCGTTCCTGACCCCGGACTGGGCCAAGGACGGCATCGTCTACCAGATCTTCCCCGAGCGCTTCAACAACGGCGACAAGGCCAACGACCCGGACTTCAAGGAGCCCATGTACGCCGGCGCCAACAAGCTGCCGGCCTCGGGCAAGGTCAACGGCGAGTACTTCCACACCGTGACCGACTGGTACGACATCGGCGGCCTGGTGCGCAGTCCGTACCGCACCGACGGCAAGCCCGACTACTTCTCGTTCTACGGCGGCGACATCGCCGGCGTGCGGCAGAAGCTGGACTACCTGCAGGACCTGGGCGTCACGGTGCTCTACTTCAATCCCCTGAACCAGGGGATGAGCAACCACAAGTACGACCCGACGGACTACCAGGCGATCGACCCGCACTTCGCCTCGCCCGAGGAGTTCAAGGCGTTCGTGAAGGACTGCCATGCGCGCGGCATCCGCGTCGTCGTGGACGTGGCCTTCAACCACACGGGCAACTGGCACTTCGCCTTCCGCGACGCGGTCGAGAAGGGGCCGCAGAGCAAGTACTACAACTGGTACGAGTTCAAGCGCTGGCCGCTGCCCGACTCGCGCGACTTCAACGCCAGCGACTACTACGACTGCTGGTGGGGCTTCGGGCTGCACCCGAACCTGAACTTCGACCTGAAGCGCGCCAACGCCGACGAGAACAACGTCGGGGACATCGCCCAGGCGAACGCGAACATGCCGCTGGTCGAGTACGTGCTGGGCACCGCCGACAAGTGGCTGGGCGAGTACGACATCGACGGCTTCCGGCTGGACGTGCCCAACGAGGTGCCGTTCTGGTTCTGGAAGCTGTTCCGCGAGCGCTGCGACAAGGTCAAGAAGGACGTCTGGCTGGTGGGCGAGCTGTGGGGCAACGCCGGTCGCTGGATCGGCCCCGACTGTTTCGACGCGACGATGAACTACAAGTTCTTCCGCGACCCCGTGATGGACTACTTCGGGAAGGGCTCGCTGGACGCCGCGTCGTTCGACGCCCGCCTGAGCCCGGGCCGGTTCCAGTACCCGCCGCAGGCCGTGGCCGTGATGATGAACCTGATGGACAGCCACGACACGGTGCGCTTCCTCACCAGCGCCGGCGACGTGCGGCGCCTGATGCTGGGCGCCATGTTCGGGATGACCTACGTGGGCATGCCGCACATCTGGTACGGCGACGAGATCGGCATGGTCGGCGACAAGGACCCGGACTGCCGCCGACCGATGGACTGG
>CAINDZ010000468.1 GCA_903847545.1 uncultured bacterium
GCTGTGCTGCGGGCTGGTCTTCGAGTTGCCGATGGTGATCCTGGCGCTGTGCGCCGCGGGCATCGTGCGCCCGCAGTGGCTGTTGGCCAAGTGGCGACATGTGCTGGTGATTGTGGCGGTGGTGGCCGCGGCCATCACGCCGGACGCCAACGTCATCAACCAGTTGATCATGATGGTGCCGGTGCTGGCGCTGTATGTCGGGTCGGTCGTGGTGGCGCTGGTCGTCGTGGGCCGGAAGGACCGCCGGGAGGCCGCCGCCCGGGCGGCCGAAGGGGATTGACACGGTCCTCGTTTTGAGAATACTCCGCAGGATGGCCGGCCGCTGCGGCCGGGAACGGCAACCGAGGGTGGGAAGGCATGGGACTCGTCGATCGCGAACGCATCAAACTGGCCACGCTCCAGCTGAAGATCGGCCCGGCCCTCGAGGCGGTCGATCGCGAGTTCATGCGCATCACCACCGGTGACAGCCCGCTGACGCGCGACATTTGCGAGCACATCCGCCAGGGCAAGAGCAAGCGCTTCCGGCCAACCCTGCTGCTGCTGGCGGCCCAGGACGGCGACGGCTTCGCGCCGGCGGCGATCACGGCGGCGGCCTCCGTGGAACTGGTGCACACCGCCACGCTGGTCCACGACGACTTCATCGACGACGCCGTGACGCGCCGCGGCCTGCCGGCCGTGAACGTGAAGTACGGGCCGAGCGCCGCCCTGATCATGGGCGACTACCTGTACTCGAAGGCCCTGCACAACCTGTGCGCGGCGGGCCTGCACCATGCCGTCGAACTCCTGGCCCACACCACGGTGCTGATGAGCGAGGCCGAGATGCTCCAGCTCGAGCACCGCTACGACCTGGGCATTTCCGAGGAGCGCTACCAGCAGATCATCTACCAGAAGACGGCGTCCCTGATCGAGAACGCCTGCCGCATCGGCGCCTCGTTCAACAGCCGGCTGGCCGCGCACGAGGAGGCCTTCGGGACCTTCGGGGCGCATGTCGGGCGCGTCTTCCAGATCACCGACGACGTGTTCGACTATCTTGGGGACGAGCGTCGTCTGGGCAAGCCGACCGGGCAGGACTGGGAGGAGGGGCGGATCACGCTGCCCCTGATCGCCGCGGCCCGGCAGGCGCCGCTTGCGGCGCGGCGCCGGCTCGAGGAACTGTCAGCGGCGCGCAATCGCGAGGAACGCGCGGCGTGCTGGGACGAGGTCCGTGCCTTCGTGACCGACCACGGCGGCGTCGACCATGCGTTCGCGACCGCGCGCCGGTTCGGCGACGCCGCCAAGGAGGCCCTGGGCCCCGTCGCTTCCGGCCCGCAGAAGGACCTCCTGGCCGTGGCCGTGGAATACGTCATCAACCGCTTGAACTAGGCAGGTAACATGCAGACCGACAAGACCACCGCCGGCAGCCGGGAGACGGAGACCGAGCGCCCGTTCCCCGACGGGTCGCCGGGCTACCTCCTGGCGGAGCGGTGCGCGTGGCACCTGCTGGAAAAGCGCATGGAGGACATCGTGGTCCTCGACCTGCGCGGCCGTTCCGACGTCTGCGACTACTTCGTCATCGCCTCGGGCGCCTCGGACACGCAGGTGCAGGCGGCCGCCAGGCATGCGCAGGACATGCTGGTCGACGCCGGCCACAAGGCCCGCGCGGTCGAGGGCATGCGCGAGGGCCGCTGGGTGCTGATCGACTTCTTCGACGTGGTCGTGCACGCGTTCCACGTCAAGACGCGCGAGTACTTCCAACTCGAGCGCCTGTGGGGCGACGCCCCGAAGCTGGAGCTGAACCCCGAGTGGTTCGCCGCCCCGGAAACGGGTGCGCGGCACCCCGACCTGAGATTCACCACCACCAGGCCCGACGCGGCCGCCCCGGAGTCGTGAGCCATGCTTGAAGACCTGCTGAGGAAGGGCCTGCTGGGCGTGCTCGAGAAGTACGGCGTCTTCGAGGAGGACGTCGAGATCGAGCTCGAAAAGCCGCGTGACCGCAGCCACGGCGACCTGAGCACGAACCTGGCCCTGGTCCTGGGCAAGCGCCTGGGCCGCAAGCCGCGCGAGCTGGCCGGCGAGATCGCCGCGAACCTGAGCCTGCCGCACGACGTGATCGAGTCGGTCGAGATCGCCGGCCCGGGCTTCATCAACTTCCGGATCGCGCGCGAGCACCAGGTGGCGCTGCTGCTGGACGTCTGGAACCCCGCGGGCGCGCTGCAGAAGATCCGCACGGCGGGCAACCGGCGCATCAACGTCGAGTTCATCAGCGCCAACCCGACCGGCCCCCTGAACGTCGTCTCGGCCCGCGCCGGCGCGTTCGGCATGACGATGGTGCGCCTGCTCGATGCGGTGGGCTACGACGCCCATGCCGAATACTACGTGAACGATGCGGGTCGGCAGGTTGAGCTGCTCGGCCAGTCGCTGCGGGCGCGGTACCTGCAGCTGGCGGGCGAGGACGTGGAGTTCCCCGACGAGGGCTACCATGGCCAGTACCTCGAGACGATGGCCGCCGAGCTGCTCGACCAGGACGAGGCCGCCATCCGCGCCGCCGCCGCCGCCTTCAACGACGAGAGCTTCCAGCGCGTGCAGGCCCCGGCCGGCTCCGCCGAGGACTGGCGCAAGCTGCCCGAGGAGGAGTCCGTCCGCTGCTTCTCGAAGTATGCGCTGATGAAGATCCTCGGCTGGCAGCGCGAGACCTGCCGCCGCTTCGGACTGCGCTTCGACACCTGGTATTTCGAGTCCGAGCTGCACGAGACGAAGCGCCTCGAGCGCGCGCTGGACCGCCTGCGCAAGCTCGAGGCCGTTTACGAGGAGGACGGCGCGGTCTGGTTCAAGTCGACGACGCACGACGACGAGAAGGACCGCGTGCTGGTGCGTGCCGACGGCCGGCCCACCTACTTCCTGGCCGACATCGCCTACCATTTCCACAAGTTCCAGCGCGGCTTCGAGCACGCGATCGACTTCTGGGGGCCGGACCACCACGGCTACATCCAGCGGATGCAGGGTGCCATGACGTCGCTCGGCATCGAGGACGGCTGGCTCGAGGTCCAGATCCTGCAGCACGTGACGTTCCTCGAGGGCGGCCAGCCCATCAAGATGTCGAAGCGGGCCGGCTCGTTCGTCACGATGGACGCGTTGATCGACGAGGTGGGCGCCGACGTCACGAAGTACATCTTCCTGACGCGGAAGCCGAACAGCCACCTGGACTTCGACCTGGACCTGGCCAAGGACCAGACCGAGAAGAACCCGGTGCTGAAGGTGAAGTATGCGCACGCGCGCATCTGCTCGCTGCTGAACGAGGCCGCCGCGCGGGGCATCGAAGTCGGCGAGCCTGACGCGCAGGCGCTTGCTCACCTCGGCCACGAGGCCGAGTGGGCGCTGGTCGCCGAGCTCATCCGCCTGCCGCGGGTGATCGTGTCGGCGGCGTGGTCGCGCGAGCCGCACCGCCTGGCCGTCTACGCCGACGAGATCGCGGCCCTGTACAACGAGTTCTACACGAAGTGCAAGAAGATGCTCGAGCAGCCGGAGGATCGCCGGCGGTCGCAGCTGCAGCTCAGCCTGGTGACCCGGCACGTCATCCGCGTCCTGCTGGACCTGATCGGCGTCGAGGCTCCCGAGAAGATGGAAAAGAGGGACTGACATGTCGATCGTGGTGGTGGGCTCGGTGGCCTATGACACGGTGGAGACGCCGCGCGAGCGCCGCGAACGGCAGCTGGGCGGCAGCGCCAGCTTCTTCGCGGTCGCCGCCCGCGGGCGAGGCCCCGTCCGTTGCGTCGGCGTCGTCGGCGACGACTTCCGCGCCGAGGACCTGGCGTTGCTGGCCAGGCATGCCGACATCGCCGGCATCCGGCAGGTGCCCGGTCGCAGCTTCCACTGGTCGGGGCGGTACCATGCCGACCTGATCGAGCGCGACACGCTCGCCACCGAGCTGGGGGTCTTCGCCGACTTCCAGCCCGAGATCCCCGCCTCGTGGCGCGACGCCGAGTACCTGTTCCTGGCGAACATCCACCCGGCGCTGCAGGCCGGCGTGCTCGACCTGATGCGCAGCCCGCGCCTGGTGGCGCTGGACACGATGAACCTGTGGATCGAGACGACGCGCGACCTGCTGCTGGCGATCCTGCGGCGCGTCGACGTGCTGCTGGTGAACGAGGGCGAGGCGCGCCTGCTGACCGGCGAGCGCAGCCTGGCGCGTGCCGCCGCCGCGATCCGCGCGATGGGCCCCGCGCGCGTGATCGTCAAGAAGGGCGAGCACGGCGCGCTGTTCTTCGGCCGCGACTCGGTCCTGGCCGTCCCGGCGCTGGTGCTCGACGACGTCGTCGACCCGACCGGTGCCGGCGATTGCTTCGCGGGCGGCTTCATGGGCTCGCTGGCCGAGGCCGGCGTGGGGCGCGACGCCCCGGACGCCGCGTTCCGGCAGGCGATGCTCGACGGGACCGTCACCGCCAGCTTCTGCCCGGAGGGCTTCAGCGTGGAGGGCCTGCTCCGGGTGGACGACGCGGCGTACGCCCGCCGCCTGGCCGAGTTGAAGGCGATGATGGTGCCCTAGCGCCCGCGCCCGACGTTCGCCGCGGGCGTACCGCGGCCGCCCAGGAGTCCGTCGCAAGGCGGACTCCTTGCCATTTCGTCAGATGGAAAACCCGGTTGTGGGAAGAATAGCGGTGTGGTAACATCCGCCGGCATCAGAGAAGGACTGACCCCTGAGCCCGGGAGCCGCCGATCTTGGAGTGGGAGCCGAACGAGCGCGATGCGTGGGTCGCCGATGCCCAGCGCTGGATCAGCCAGATCAAGGGCGTGCTCCAGTGCAAGATCGACCTCGACGACCAGGGTGACATCGCCGGCGTTCATGTCGTGGCGGGCATGGAGCGCGACCCCCGCCATATCGTCAGGGATGTCGAGAGCCTTCTCAAGGCCCGCCTGCAGATGGATGTCTACTACAAGAAGATCGGCGTGGTGCAGGTGCTCGATGGCGAGCAGTCGACCCCGGCGCGCGACCACGGGGCGCGTGGCGCGATGCCGACGCCGGCGGCTGCGCCGGCCGAGAAGCCGCGCGGCGTGACCTTCCTGCCGCCGCGCCCGGTCGA
>CAINDZ010000469.1 GCA_903847545.1 uncultured bacterium
GTCGAGGGCGGCGGCACGGTGCTGCTGGTCGAGGACGACGAGCGCCTGCGCGAGCTGACGGCGGCGATGCTGGCCAAGCTGGGGTTCACCGTGATCGCGGCGGGCACGCCGCTGGCGGCGCTGCAGGTGTTCCAGAAGAACCCTGACGCGTTCCGCCTGCTGGTGACCGACATCGTGATGCCGGGCATGAACGGGCGTGAGCTGCACGAGTGCCTGGCCGAGGTCCGTCCGGGGCTGCGGGCCGTGTTCATGTCGGGCTATGCCGAGCAGGGCGTGGTCGACCCGGTCAACCTGGGGCCCGGCCTGGCATTCGTGCCCAAGCCGTTCCACCGCGCCGATCTCGAGCGGGCGCTCAAGGCGGCGCTCAGCGCCGCGGCGTCGGGCGCCCCGGGCCGCGCCGCGCCCGCCGGCGACTGACCGGGCGCGTCAGCGGAAGATGCGGACGGCGCGCCACTTCCCCGAGGCGAACCGCCGCCACAGGAACCACCCCTGCAGCAGGTAGCACAGGCTGGCGCCCATCCAGGCGGCCACCACGTTGCCGCCCTGTGCGACCACCAGGTACCAGGTCAGCGGGATGAACATTCCCCACATCAGGATGAGGGTCACGACCATCGCGTAGCGCGTGTCGCCGGCGCCCTGGAGGATGCCGCTGCTGACCATGCGCACGCCGTCGAAGTACTGGAACACCGCGGCGGCGACGGCCAGCGCCGGGCCCAGCGCCAGCACGGCCGGGTCGTTCGTGAACACGCCGAAGAGGCGGTCCCGCAACGCCACCATCAGCACCGCCAGGAACAGCGAGTAGTAGGCGCCCAGCTTGTAGGTCTGGCGGCCGTAGTGCGCCGCGCGGTCGGGCTGCCCCGCGCCCAGGCAGTTGCCGGTCAGCACGCCGGCGGCCGTGGTCAGGCCCCACAGAGGCATGAACGAGAAGCTGAGCAGCTGGATGGTGACCTGGCTCGCCGCCAGCTGCACCGCGCCCGCGGTGCCGACGAAGACCGAGAACATCACGAAGCCGCCCATGTCCATGAAGTTCTCGCCCGCGGCGGGGGCGCCCACGCGCACCAGGTTGGCCAGCGCCGGGAGGTCGGGCCGGCGCGGCCGGTGGATGCGGTAACGGGCGCGCAGGCGCGGCGCCAGCGCGAAGGCCACCAGTGCGAGCGCATTGGCCCAGGTACCCACGGCGGTGGCGATGGCGGCGCCCTTGATGCCCTGCGGCGCCATGGCCAGCCACGTGCGCCCTCCGGCGGCGAAGCCCGACCAGCCGAAGATCAGCCACAGCGCCAGCACCAAGTTGACGACGTTGCCCCAGATGCCGCACCACATGGGCACGCGCACGTCGCGCCGGCCGGCGAAGAAACCGGTGATCGCGAACGAGACCTGCGTGGCCACGGCGCTGGTGCTGCGCCAGCGGATGTAGGTGGCCGTCAGGTCTTGCACGTCGGCCGGGTTGCGGGTCAGGGGCATCGCCACACGGCTGTGCCAGCCCAGGAACGTGAGCAGCAGGCCGGCGACGACCGCCAGGTAGAGGCCCTGCCACGCGTAGTGGGCCACCAGCGCGTCGTCGTCGCGCCCGTGGGCCTGCGCCACGAAGGTGCCGTTGATGCGGCTGAGGTTGTTGAACGCGGAGTACGCGCACCACGTGATCATCCCGCCCAGCCCGGCGGCGGCCAGCGAGGCGCTGTTGACGCGGCCCAGCAGCGCCGTGTCGACGGTCCACATCAGCGTCTGCGAAAGCATCGTCAGGATGGTGGGCAGCGCCAGGTCCAGGATCTCGCGATGGTCGTGCACGCGAAAGAAGGACGCCGCAGCGCGGCGTCCGGCCAGGGGCGTGGTGGTTCCGTCGTCGGTCATCGCCGGTTCCCGTCCGCGAAGGGCTTGCCAAAGGACCAGCGTAATCTAAGATGGCGGCATGAACAGGCAAGCACTGTCCCGGGGGGCGCGATGACGCCGCGCCGCCTGCCGCACGCACACGGGCCGCTGGCCGGCGCGTTCACCGCGCCCGGCGACAAGTCCATCTCCCATCGCGCCGTCCTGCTGGCCCTGCTGGCCGACGGGCCGTGCCGCGCCACGGGCTGGCTCGACTGCGCCGACACGCAAAGCAGCCTGGCCGCGGCCCGCGCGCTCGGGGCCGCGACCACCCACGTCGGCGACGCGATCTCCGTCACGCCGGCGTCCACCCTGCCCGCCGGACCGGTGCTGGTCGACTGCGGCAACAGCGGCACGACGGCGCGCCTGCTGATGGGCGTGCTCGCCGGCCTGCTGCCGGCGGGCGGCCCCGTCGTGACGCTGACCGGCGACGCCTCGCTGTGCCGGCGGCCGATGGCCCGCGTCGTCGACCCGCTGCGCCGCATGGGCGCCGGGCTGGACTACGCGGGGCAGGACGGACGGTTGCCGGTCGTGGTGCGGGGCGCGCCGCTGCGCGGCGTCGACCACGAGCTCGCCGTCGCGTCGGCGCAGGTGGCGTCGGCGCTGCTCCTGGCCGGGCTCGGCGCCGAGGGGCGCACGGTGGTACGCGGCGCCGCCGGTGCGCGCGACCACACCGAGCGGATGCTGCGAGGCCTGGGCGTGCCGGTCGAGGCCGGGGCGAGCGGCCTGTCCGTGCATGGCCCGCGCCGGCTGCCGGCCTTCGCGCTGGTGGTGCCGGGCGACGCGTCCTCGGCCGCGTTCTTCCAGGTCGCGGCCGCGCTCGTGCCCGGCTCGCGCGTCGAGAGCCGCGGCCAGTCGCTCAACCCGACCCGCACCGGGGCGCTGCGCGTGCTCGAGCGCGCCGGCGCGATCGTCACCTGCGAACCCGCCGGGAAAGCTGCGGACGCCGCCGCGGGCGAGCCGCGCGGAAATGTCGTCGTGGCGGCGGGAAGCCTGCGCGCCTTCACGATCGACGCCGCCGAGATGCCCTCGCTGGTCGACGAGATCCCGGCGCTCGCGGTGCTGGCCACGCAATGCGCGGGGCGCACCGTGATCAGCGGCGCGGCCGAGTTGCGCGTGAAGGAATCCGACCGCCTGGCCCTGCTGGCGCGCAATCTGCGCCGTCTCGGCGCGGCGGTCGACGAGCGCGCGGACGGCCTCGTCATCGAAGGGCCGTCGATGCTTCGCGGCGGCGCGGCGGAGGCGCCGCTCGTGCTCGAGACCGCCGGCGACCACCGCATCGCGATGGCGATGGCCGTGGCAACTTTGTGCGCGAACGGCGAAACCGCGCTTGATGACGAGGCGTGCGTGGGGGTATCATTCCCCGGATTCTTCGGCGTCATGGATCGCCTTCTTGCCGGCGGCGATCCGACACGGCCCTGAAGGCCGTCCGTTCGACGGTGGAAGACTTCGCTCTCGGGCGCGGTCTTGTCAGGACCACCAGAGGGACGGGCGGCCTCCGGGGCCGTCTTCACGTGCGGCAACGGAGCACGA
>CAINDZ010000470.1 GCA_903847545.1 uncultured bacterium
ATCCTCGACGTGTCGTCGACGACGAAGGGCCTGCTCGTGCCGCGCATGACGGCGGCGCAGCGGACCGCCATCGTCCTGCCGGCAACGGGCCTGGTCGTGTACCAGACCGACGGCACGACCGGCCTGTACTGGAACGCCGGCACGCCCGCGGCGCCGTCCTGGAAGGTCGTCGGCGAGGCGGGCGCGGGCGGCGGCGGCGGCCAGTGGTCGACCAGCGGCTCGAACATCTACTACACCGCCGGCCGCGTGGCCGTCGGCACGACGCCGAACCAGTTCCGCTTCTCGGTGCAAGACACCGGCAGCGTGTTCCGCGTGCAGTCGAACAACACCACCGGCGTGATGGCCAGCATGGGCGGCTTCGGCCAGGTGCAGGTGGACGCGCCGGGCATCGCCGGCGGCCGCCTGACGCTGATGGGCAACGGCAACCTGGGCCTGGGCACCACGATGCCCACGAGCAAGCTCAGTTTCGCGGCCGTCCTGGGTAAGAAGGTCTCGCTGTACCCCAACTCGACGAGCGACTACGGCTTCGGCGTGGCGACCGGGCGCCTGCTGATCTACAGCGACGGCGTGTACGGCGGCGATGTCGCGATCGGCACCGACAACGCCGGCACCTTCACCGAGCGCCTGGCGGTCAAGAACAACGGCGCGCTCTCGGTCGGCGGCACCACGGGCGCGGCGGGACAGGTCCTGCAGAGCAACGGCCCGAACAGCCCGGCGACCTGGGCCTCGCCAACCCACTCGCTGGCCAACAACATCTACTCTGCCGACGCGAGCACGGGCACCACCATCAACGCGTACTCCACCGCCGGCTTGCCTTCGATGTCCATCACGTTCAACACCGCAACGGCGGCGCAGGCCATCATCAGTGTCAACGTCTGCCTCAAGGACGTCGAGTGCGCCCTGTGCCCGAGTTCGACCGTGGACGTCATCGTCCGGATGGACGGCGTAAACACCCGCATCGCCGAGACAACACTCGGCAATGGCGAGCGCGGCTGGGTGTCGCTCACGATCGTGCGCGGAGTAGCCGCCGGCTCCCACACGGTGGACGTCCTGGGCGCGACGTACGCCAAGAGCGTCCAGTTCGGTGCCGGCGGCATGGCCGGCAGCAATTCCATGGTCGTGGAGGTCATCCCGCAGTGAGTCGTCACGTGAAGTTCACCGTTGCAGTACTGGCGATTCTGTTCGCCGCTGCCTCCGCCCACGCCCAGGGCGTCGGCATCAACACGACCGGCGCGGCGGCCGACACCTCGGCCATCCTCGACCTGTCCTCGACCACCAAGGGCCTGCTCGTGCCGCGCCTGACGGCGGCCCAGCGCGCGGCCATCGTCCTGCCGGCCAAGGGCCTGGTCGTCTTCCAGACAGACGGCACGCAGGGCCTGTACTGGAACGCCGGCACGCCGGCCGCCCCCTCCTGGAAGCAGGTCGGCGAGGCGGGCGCGGGCGGCAGCAGCCAGTGGAGCACCAGCGGCTCGAACATCTACTACAGCGCCGGCCGTGTGGCCGTCGGCACGACGCCCAACCAGTTCCGCTTCGCGGCCGAGGACACCGGCACCGTGTTCCGCGTGCAGGCCTCGAACGCGACGGGCCTGCTGGCCAGCTTCGGCGGCACGGGCCAGATCCTGGTCGATGCCCCCAACGTGCCGGGCGGACGCCTGACCCTGCTGGGCAACGGCAACCTGGGCCTGGGCGTGAACAACCCGACGAGTAAGTTGAGCTTCGCGCCCGCGCTGGGGAAGAAGATCTCGCTGTACTCCAACAACGGCAGCGACTACGGCTTCGGCATCGGCTCCAGTCGCCTGCAGATCTTCAGCGACGGCTACCCCGGCGGCGATGTCGCCATCGGGACGGACAACGCCGGCACGTTCACCGAGAGGTTCGCCTTCAAGAACAACGGCGCCCTGGCCGTGGGCGGCGCCACCGGCACGGCCGGGCAGGTGCTGCAGAGCAACGGCAGCGGCGGTTCGCCCACCTGGGCCGACCCGAAAGCCGTCACCTATGCCGGCTCGCGCGAATTCCTGGCCGTTGGCAACATCACCGTCACCGCCAACAACGTGGCGACCGTGCCGGGCCTGACGGGAAGCCTGACGCTGGCCGGCAACGCGCGTGTCTTCGTGAACGTCAACCTTCGCCTCAACACGCCTTCCTGCGCTTTCTGCACGGGGGCCGTCGCGCACGTCCAGATCTGGCTCAACGGCGGCCCCGTCCGCAACTGGATCCAGCACGTGGATGCGGGGACGATCGAGAACTTCAACGCCACGGCCATGCTGGGCCTGGGCGCCGGCACGCATGTCATCGAGATCCGCGTGCAGAACTACGGGGCCGACATCAACGTCGGCACCGGCTTTGACGTGGTCGAGCACTACATGACGTGGCAGGTGGCCCCGCAATAGCGGGCCGGCCCCAACCGACGAGTCCCGTGCTTCCCACTTGGAGGTTTCCGATCGATGAAGCGGATTCTTGCGATGCTGGCCATGGTGTTCGCCGCCGGCGTCGCCAACGCCCAGGGCGTCGGCATCAACACCACCGGAGCGGCTGCCGACACGTCGGCCATCCTCGACGTGTCGTCGACGACGAAGGGCCTGCTCGTGCCGCGCATGACGGCGGCGCAGCGGACCGCCATCGTCCTGCCGGCAACGGGCCTGGTCGTGTACCAGACCGACGGCACGACC
>CAINDZ010000471.1 GCA_903847545.1 uncultured bacterium
CGAGCGCGCCCAGGACCTGGCCTTCGAGGCCTACGAGCTGCCCGCCACCAAGGCCCTGGCCGCCGCGAAGCGCGCGCTGAAGCTGGATCCCGCCTGCCTCGACGCGCAGGCGATCAAGGCCTACGTCACCAGCGGCGACTCGGCCGCGCTCATCGCGACCATCGAGGACATGCTGGCGGCGGCCGAGGAGACCTACGGCCCCGCCTTCTTCGCCGACGCCGCGGGCGACTACTGGTCGCTGGTGCCGGCCCGGCCGTACCTGCGCACGGCGCGGCAGCTGGCCGAGTTGCTCTGGGACTCGGGCTACCGCCTCGACGCCGTGGCCTGGTACGAGTTCCTGATGGAGCTGGATCCCGAGGACCACTCCGGCAACGCGGCGCTGCTGGTGGGCCACTACCTGGCGATGGGCGAGGTGCAGCGTGCATGGGACATGCTCGAGCAGTACGACCCGGGCGACTCCGCGCTCATGGCCTGGGCCTGGGTGCTGCTGTACCTGCTGGTCGATGACGAGGACGCGGCGCGCACCGGGCTCGACCGCGCGCTGGCGCTGAACCCGTACGCGGCCACCGGCATCCTCGGCCTCGGCGACGAGCCCGTCCGCGAGACGCTGCCGTACGTGGCCGCCGGCAGCCAGGCCGAGGCGAACGTCTGCGACCAGGTGCTGGGCGAGGCCTGGGACCGCGCGCCGTTCGCGCAGGACTGGCTCGAGGACGTCATGGTGGCGCTCGGCCTGCTCGACGGCGATCCCGACGACGACGGCGACGGGAATCCCCCGCCACCGCCGTTGCGCATCGTCAACTGACCCGACCCTCGCCGCCCGGCTACGCCGGCAGCTTCCGCCCCTGCCACAGCTTGTAGATCGCCGGGTACACCAGCAACTCCAGCAGGAACGACGTCGCCAGGCCGCCGATCATCGGCGCCGCGATGTGCTTCATCACGTCGGCGCCCGCCGAGGTGGCCCACATGATCGGCACCAGGCCCAGGAACGCCGCGGTGACCGTCATCAGCTTGGGCCGGGCGCGCTTGACCGCGCCGTGCAGGATCGCCTCGTCCAGTTCGGCGCGCGTCGTCAGCTTGCCCTGCCGGCGGGCGGCGTCGCAGGACAGGTCCAGGAAGAGCAGCATGAAGACGGCCGTCTCCGCGTCCAGTCCCAGCAGCGCGATCAGGCCCACCCACACCGCGATCGAGACGTGGTAGCCCAGGATGTGAAGCAGCCACACCGCGCCCACGGCCGAGAACGGGACCGACAGCAGGATCACCATCGCCTTGAAGGGCGAGCGCGTGTTGGCCAGCAGCAGGATGAAGATCAGCACCAGCGTCGCGGGCACGACCACCCGCAGTCGCTGCTCCACGCGCATCATGTTCTCGTACTGCCCGCTCCACTGCAGCGAGTAGCCCGGCGGCAGCGACACCGACTCGCGCACCAGCTTGCGCGCCTCCTTCACGTACCCGCCGATGTCGCGCCCCGCCACGTCCACGTACACATAGCTGGCCAGGAACCCGTTCTCGTCGCGCAGCATCGCCGGGCCCGAGTTCAGCGACAGGTCGGCCACCTGCGCCAGCGGCACCATCGCGCCCGCCGGCGTGTCGACCAGCACGCGCCCCAGCGTCGGCAGGTCCTCGCGCAGCTCGCGCGGGTAGCGCACGTTCACGCCGTAGCGCGCCCGCCCGTCCACCACGGTCGTGACGTTCTCGCCGCCGATGGCCGTCATCACGACGTCCTGCAGGTCGGCCACGGTGAGCCCGAGCCGGGCCAGTTCGTCGCGTCGCGGCTCGATGTCCACGAAGAAGCCGCCTCCCGCGCGCTCGGCGAACACGCTGCGCGTGCCCTTCACCTGCGGCAGCAGGGACTCCAGCCGCGTGCCGATGCGCTCGAGCTCGTCCAGGTCGGGCCCGAACACCTTGATGCCCACCGGCGTGCGCACCCCGGTGGTCAGCATGTCGATGCGCGCCTTGATCGGCATCGTCCAGGCGTTGGTCACGCCGGGGATGCGCAGCGCCCGGTCCATCTCGTCGACCAGTTCGTCCCACGAGATGTGGTCCGGCCAGATCGGCCTGACCAGCGGCAGCAGGAAGTCCGGCAGCCGGCCGCTGTACCAGCGCTCCTTCGGGCGCCACTGGTCCTGGGGCTTGAGGATGATGGTGGTCTCCATCATCGACAGCGGCGCCGGGTCGGTCGACGTCTCGGCGCGGCCCGCCTTCCCGAACACGCTCTGCACCTCGGGGAACGCCGACAGCACGCGGTCCTGCGTCTGCAGCAGTTCCAGGGCCTGCGCCGTCGAGATGCCCGGCAGCGTCGTCGGCATGTACAGGATCGAGCCCTCGTTCAGCGGCGGCATGAACTCGGTGCCCAGGCGCAGGTAGGCCGGCACCGTGGCCACCAC
>CAINDZ010000472.1 GCA_903847545.1 uncultured bacterium
CGCGCTCGACGGTCAGGCGGTCCTCGGTGGACAGCTCGTCCATGCCCAGGATCGCGATGATGTCCTGCAGTTCCTTGTAGCGCTGCAGGATTTCCTGCACGCCGCGGGCCACGCGGTAGTGCTCGTCGCCGATGTAGCGCGGGTCGAGGATCCGCGAGGTCGAGTCCAGCGGGTCCACGGCCGGGTAGATGCCCAGCTCGGCGATCTGGCGCGAGAGCACCGTCGTGGCGTCCAGGTGGCTGAACGCGGTGGCCGGCGCCGGGTCGGTCAAGTCGTCGGCGGGCACGTAGATGGCCTGCACCGAGGTGATCGAGCCGTGGCGCGTCGAGGTGATGCGCTCCTGCAGCTGGCCCATCTCGGTGGCCAGCGTCGGCTGGTAACCCACGGCGCTCGGCATGCGGCCCAGCAGCGCGGACACCTCGGAGCCGGCCTGCGTGAAGCGGAAGATGTTGTCGATGAACAGCAGCACGTCCTGGTTCATCTCGTCGCGGAAGTGCTCGGCCATCGTCAGGCCGGACAGGGCGACGCGCAGGCGGGCCCCGGGCGGCTCGTTCATCTGGCCGAAGACCAGGGCGGTGTTCTCGATGACGCCCGACTCGGTCATCTCGAGCCAGAGGTCGTTGCCCTCGCGCGTGCGCTCGCCGACGCCGCAGAACACGGAGTAGCCGCCGTGCTGCGTGGCGATGGCGTGGATCAGCTCCTGCACGATAACCGTCTTGCCCACGCCGGCGCCGCCGAAGAGGCCGATCTTGCCGCCCTTCACGTACGGGGCCAGCAGGTCGACGACCTTGATGCCGGTCTCGAAGATCTCGTTCGCCTCGCCCTGGTTGGTCAGCGACGGGGGCGCGGCGTGGATCGGCGACTTCTTGTCCGGCTCGGACAGCGTGCCCTTGTTGTCGAGCGGCTTGCCCAGCAGGTTGAACAGGCGGCCCAGGCACTGCTTGCCCACCGGCACCGAGATGGCCGCGCCGGTGTCCAGACCCTTCATGCCGCGGACCAGGCCGTCGGTCGAGTCCATGGCGATCGTCCGGACCACGTTGTTGCCGATGTGCTGGGCAACCTCGGTGATCAGGTCGATGCCCTTGGCCTCGTCGACGATGTGGATCGCGTTGAGGATCTCCGGCAGGTGATCCGAATCGAACTCGAGGTCCACCGTGGGCCCGATGACCTGCTGGACCTTCCCGTAGTTCCCGGCCATGTGCAGTCTCCTTGGCTTTTGCCGTCGCCCGCGGGGCGCGCGCCCCGCCCTTGTCCAAATGCTCTTCTAGAGTCCGTTCGCGCCGCCGACGATGTCCAGCAGCTCGCTGGTGATCGCGGCCTGGCGCTCGCGGTTGCGCTGCAGCGTCAGCGCGCCGATCATCTCGCCCGCGTTCTCGGTCGCCGCGTTCATGCTGGTCATGCGCGCGGCGTGTTCGCTGGTGAACGCCTCGCTCAGGGTCATGAACACGCGGTTGCGCAGGTAGAGCGGCAGCAGCACGCCGAACAGCTCGGCCTGGCTGGGCTCCCAGATGTAGTCCTTTTCCTTCTGCGCGGCGGCGCCGGGCGCCGCGGCCTCGGGCGCGATCGGCAGCAGCGGCAGGTCGACCGGCCGCTGCGTCATCGTGCTCTGGAACTGCGCGTAGATGACGCGCACCTCGTCGAAGCTGCCGTCCGTGAACGCGGCCACGCAGCGATCGCCCACCATCTTGCCGCGGTCGGCGCTCATGTCGCCCGCGAAGTCGGTGTGCGCGTGGTGCATGGTGTAGCCGCGCTTGCGGAAGTAGTCGGCGCCCTTGCGGCCGATGGCGTAGATCGCGGTCGGCGTGCCGCCGGCGATGGACGCATCGATCGACTTGTGCGCCAGCTTCAGCAGGTTCGTGTTGTACGAGCCGCACAGGCCC
>CAINDZ010000473.1 GCA_903847545.1 uncultured bacterium
ATCGTCACCTCGGAGATGTCGGGGATCTTGCGGATCTCCAGCGCCATCTCCTCGCCGACCTTGCGCAGGGCGGCGCTGTCGTGCGCCTCGCTCCACACCGTCAGCGCGACGATGGGCACGTCATCGATGCCCTTGGGCGAGACCGTGGCCGGCCCGGCGCCGGCGGGGATGACCTCGGGGTGGGCCATCAGCTTGGTGTGCACCTTGACGGCGCTGTCCTCGGCGTCCTGGCCCACCTTGAAGCGGACGATGGCCAGCGCGTAGTTGGGGCCGCTGGTGGTGTAGATGTAGTCGACGCCGGGGATCTCCCACAGCAGCTTCTCGAGCGGGGCGGCGACGCGCTCCTCGGACTCGTGCGCGGTGGCGCCGGGGTAGGGCACCATCACGTCGATCATCGGGACCGCGATCTGCGGCTCCTCCTCGCGCGGGGTCATCATCACCGCGAAGGCGCCGATGGCCAGCGCCGCGATGACGAACAGCGGCGTGAGCTTGTTGTCGATGAAGGCCCGCGCCACGCGCCCGGACAGGCCCAGGGTGGAGCGGCTCATCGCTGCACCTCGAGGCTCGCGCCTTCGAACAGGGTGGACGGGGGCGTGACGACGACCACGTCGCCGCTGCGCAGGCCCGACAGCACCTCGTAGCTGCTGCCGGCGGGCGCCTCGGCCAGTTCGACCAGGCGGAAGACGGCCTTGCCGTTCTCGGCGGCGAACACGCCGACCAGGCCGCCGCGGCGCACGATGGCCTCGGCCGGGACGCTGACGGTGGAGCGGGTGCCGGCGCGGAACGTGGCGCGGGCGAACACGCCGCTGCGCAGCGCCGCGTCCTGCGGCACATCGATCTTCACGAGCTGCGTGCGGGTGGCGGGGTCGATCGCGGGCACGACCTCGGCCACGACGCCGGTCCAGGTGCGGCCGGGAACGGAGGGCACGGTGACGGTGACCGAGTCACCGGGCTGCGTGCCGGTGGCCTGCGTCTCGGCCAGCGAGACGTGCAGGCGCAGCGAGCTGGTGTCCTCGACGCGGACCAGCGGGCGGCCGGGGGCGGCCATGTCGCCGACCTCGATCATGCGGTCGACGACCTGGCCGTCGAACGGCGCGGGCACCTGCGCCGAGGCGCGGTAGCTGCCGGCCGCCGAGACGGCGCCCTCGGCCTGTTTGACGGCGCCCTGGGCGGTGTCGTTGGCGTAGCGGGCCTGGTCCAGCTCGAGCTGCGAGGCGGCGCCCTTTTCCTTCAGCGCCTCGAAGCGCGCCAGGTTGGCGGCGGCCAGCGCGGCGGCGGCCCTGGCCTGGGCCAGCGCGCCCTCGGCCTGGCCGATGTTGCCGGAGACCTCGCGGTCGTCGAGCACGACGATGACCTCGCCGCGCCGCACCGGGTCGCCCGCGCGCTTGCGGATGGCGGTGACCGGGCCCATGACCTTGGCCGACAGCACGGCCTCGCGCGCGCCGTGCAGCGAGCCGGCGACCTGCACGCCGTCGGCCACGTCGCCGGCAGCCAGCGTCACGGTGCGCACGGCGACCGGCGCCGCGGCAGCCGCATCGGCAGCTTTGTGGTTGCCGCCGCAGCCGGCGAGGGCCAGCGCAATGGCGGCAAGGATGATCATCAGCGGCGTCCGCTTCATCGCGAAACCTCCGGGACGGGGGGAAGGCCGATCGTGAAATTGAGGGTGCGGGCGGCGCGACGCAGGTCGAAGCCGGCGTTCAGTTCGCGCACGCGCGC
>CAINDZ010000474.1 GCA_903847545.1 uncultured bacterium
CCGCGCACTCGCGCAGCGATTCGGAAAGGTCGACCTCTCCGTCGCGCTGCAGGATGAGCAGCGTCTCGCCCTCGGTCTCCTCGGAGTGCGTGTCCCTGAGGACCATCAGGTCCACGGGCACCTCCCAGGCCAGGGCGAAGGCTGCCAGGCAGCGCGCGCACTCGGCCGTCCCGGAGGCCTGGAGCGTGCCTGAAGCCAGGACACGGCTCTCGAGGTTCTGGAGCGTAAGTTCGCCGCTGATCGCCGCTTCGGGCGCGTACCCCTCTCCCAGCCCGAGCGCCACCGTGCCGGTGATGCCGAGTTCGGAGCGGCCCGCGGGGGTCCTGTCGAGGTCCAGATACATGTCCGGTGCGCCTTTTTGCGAACGACAAACCTTAATAGGCTCCCCCCCGGGTGTCAAGACCGGGACCCCGCAGGGCCCCGGTCCGTCCCGTGGGCAGCCCGGGTGGCGGCCGGGGGCCGCCGCCATCAGCTAACCGAAAATCAGTTTCAACTCGCGGGCCGCGTCCTCGGGGTTGGCCGAGGCGTGGACCGCGTTGAACGACAGGGACTCGCCGTACAGGCTGCGGATCGTGCCCACCGCGGCCTCGGCCGGGTTGGTGGCGCCGATCAGGGCCCGCAGGGCGGCCACGGCGTTCTCGCGCTCGAGGCGGATGGTCACCACCGGGCCGCTGCAGATGTAGTCGCAGAGGTCCTTGTAGAAGCCGCGCTCGCGGTGCTCGCCGTAGAAGTCCTCGACCAGCGCGCGGTCCAGCTGCCGCATCGCCAGGCCGGTGATCTTGAAGCCGGCGCGGTTGGCGATGGCCAGGATGTCGCCGACGTGCTTGCCCTCGCGGACGATCTCGGGCTTGATCATGAAATAGGTCTGCTGCATCGCTTCGGTCCCTCTCCTGTGGGTCAAGGACGAGCGGGTCCGCCGGTGGGCCGGGCCCGCTCGCTGTGTTGGCTGTCACGGTCCCGGCGGGCCGGAACCTACCGCTTCCAGATGCTCTTGAGCTGCGGCACGATGTCCATCGGGCGCTCGGCGACCGGGATCCCGGCGTCGTTGAGCGCGCGCTTCTTCTCGGCCGCGGTGCCCGTCCCGCCGGACACGATCGCACCGGCGTGGCCCATCCGCTTGCCCGGGGGCGCGGTCTGGCCGGCAATGAAGCTGACGACCGGCTTCTTCACGTGCGCCTTGATGTAGGCCGCCGCCTTCTCCTCGGCGTCGCCGCCGATCTCGCCGATCATCACGAAGGCCTCGGTCGCCGGGTCGGCGTTGAAGGCCTCGATGGCGTCCAGGAAGTTCGTGCCGATGATCGGGTCGCCGCCGATGCCCAGGCAGGTGGTCTGGCCGAGGCCCGCCGCGGTCAGCTGGTAGACCACCTCGTAGGTGAGGGTGCCGCTGCGGCTGACCAGGCCCACGGGGCCTTCCTTGACGATCGACGCGGGCAGGATGCCCAGCTTGGCGATGCCCGGCGCGAGCAGGCCGGGGCAGTTGGGCCCGACCAGGCGCACGCCGCGCTCCTTGAGGTACGGCATGACCCGCACCATGTCCACCGTGGGCACGCCCTCGGTGATGCAGACGACCAGCTTGCAGCCGGCGTCCGCCGCTTCCATGATCGCGCCGGCCGCGCCCGCGGGGGGCACGAAGATGACCGACGTGTTGGCGCCCTCGTTCGCGACGGCCTCGCGGACCGTGTCGAACACGGGGACCTTGTCCTGGAACTTCTGCCCGCCGCGACCCGGCGTGCAGCCGGCCACGACCTTGGTGCCGTAGGCCATCATCTCGCTGGTGTGGAACCCGCCGTCGCGTCCGGTGATGCCCTGGACCACGACCCGGGTGTCCTTGTCGACGAAAATCGCCATGACGAATCTCTCCTTATTGGCAGCGGGCGCCTGTGGCCCGCGCAAGGTTACCGACGAAAATGACCTCTAGCCCGCGAGCGCGATCGCCTTCTGGACCGCCTCGTCCATGGTCTCGGCCGGGTGGAGCTTCGTCTTGGCCAGCAGGGCGCGGCCCTCGGCCTCGTTGGTGCCGGTCAGGCGCACGACGATGGGCACGTCGATGGTCATCATCTCGGTGGCCTTGATGATGCCGTTGGCGACGTCGTCGCAGCGCGTGATGCCGCCGAAGATGTTGAACAGGATGACCTTCACGGCCTTGTCCTGCAGGATGATCTTCAGCGCGTTGACGACCTTCTCCGGATTCGAGCTGCCGCCGATGTCCAGGAAGTTGGCCGGCTGGCCGCCGTAGTACTTGACCAGGTCCATCGTCGCCATGGCCAGGCCGGCGCCGTTGACCAGGCAGCCGACATTGCCCTCGAGCTTGACGAAGCTGAGGTTGGCCTCGCGCGCCTGGCGCTCGGACGGGTCCTCGGCCTCGAGGTCGCGCAGCGCCTCGTAGTCCGCGTGGCGGTACATGGCGTTGTCGTCGAAGCTGACCTTGCCGTCGATGGCGTGGCCGATGCCGTCGGGCGTGAAGATGAACGGGTTGATCTCGGCCAGGCTGGCGTCGGCGGCCAGGAAGGCCGCGTACAGCTTCTGCATCGCGGTGGCCAGCTGGCGGGCCTTCTTGACCTCGCCCGGGCACATCTTCAGGCCCAGCTCGAGCGCCTCGTGGTCGAGCAGGCCGAAGCGCGGGTCGATCGGCAGCTTGAGGATGGCCTCGGGCTTGTCCTTGGCGACCTGCTCGATCTCCATGCCGCCCTCGGCGCTGCACATGAGCAGCACGCGCTGCGAGGTGCGGTCGATCAGCATGCCCACGTAGAACTCGCTGGCGATGTCCAGGGCCGGCGTGACCAGCACCTTGCGCACGGTATGGCCCTTGATGTCCATGCCGAGGATCTTGGAGGCGTTCTCCTTCACGTCGTCGATGGTCTTGCAGAACTTGACGCCGCCGGCCTTGCCGCGGCCGCCGGTCAGGACCTGCGACTTGACCATCACCGGCAGGCCGAACTTGCCCGCCAGCGCGACCGCCTCGCCGACCGTCGTGGCCACCTCGCCGGGCGGCACCGGCAGGCCGTGGCGCGCGAAGATCTCCTTCGCCTGGTACTCGTGGATATTCACGCACTTCCTCCCGGTGGTTGGCGGGCCGGGCGCCCGATTGCGCCCGGCCAGCCGTGTGTTGCTAGCCGATGAAGCGGGCCAGCACCTGTTCCAGGTTCGGCGAGCCGATCTCCTGGAGCTCGTAGCCCACCCGCACGGTGGGCTTGTTGATCTTGACGATGCGGCTGAGGTCGATCGGCGTGCCGATGACCACGACGTCGCACTCGACGGCGTTGATCGTCGCCTCGAGGTCGGCCTTCTGCTCGTCGCCGTAGCCCATCGCCGGCAGCAGCGTGCCGATGTCCGGGTACTTCTCGAACGTCTCGGCCAGGCGGCCGCACGCCCAGGGGCGCGGGTCCACCAGCTCGCCGGCGCCCAGGCGCAGCGCCGCGACGACGCCGGCGCCGTACTTCATGTCGCCGTGCGTCAGGGTCGGGCCGTCCTCGACGACCAGCACGCGCTTGCCGACGAGGTCGACATTCCCGGTGATCGTGAGCGGGCTCGCCGCGTCGATGACGACGGCCTTCGGGTTGATCTCGCGGATGTTGCCGCGGACCAGCTCGATGTTCTCGAACTCGGCCTCGACGACCTTGTTGATGACCACGACGTCGGCCAGGCGCACGTTCGTCTCGCTGGGATAGTACGAGTTCTCGTGCCCGGCGCGGTGCGGGTCGGCGACCACGATGTGCAGGTCGCTCTTGAAGAACGGCGTGTCGTTGTTGCCGCCGTCCCAGAGGATGATGTCGGCTTCCTTCTCGGCCTCGCGCAGGATGGCCTCGTAGTCGACGCCGGCGTAGATGACGCCGCCGACGGCCACGTGGGGCTCGTACTCCTCCATCTCCTCGATCGTGCACTTGTGCTTCTCGAGGTCGGCGATGGTGGCGAAGCGCTGCACGCGCTGGGCCTCGAGGTCGCCGTAGGGCATCGGGTGGCGCACCGCGACGACCTTCTTGCCCGCCTTGCGCAGGATCTCGCAGATGCGGCGGCTGGTCTGGCTCTTGCCGCAGCCGGTGCGCACGGCGCCCACGCTGATGACCGGCTTGGTGCTCTTGAGCTCGGTCAGGCGCTCGCCCAGCATCGCGAAGTCGGCGCCGGCGGCGTTGACGATCGAGGCCAGGCTCATCACCTGCTGGTAGGAGCGGTCGCTGTAGGCCATGACGCACAGCTCGGCGCCGGTGCGCTTGATGACGTCGAGGAGGTCCGCCTCGTCCTCGATGGGGATGCCCTCGGGGTAGTGCGGCCCGGCCAGGGAAGCCGGGTAGCGCCGACCGTCGATGTCGGGGATCTGCGTCGCCGTGAAGGCGACCACTTCGTAGGCGGGATTCTGGCGGTAGACGCAGTTGAAGTTGTGGAAATCGCGCCCGGCGGCGCCCAGGATGATGACCTTGACCCTGCTCATGCCGTCCCCTCAAGGATTCCGGCCGCGGATGGAACACCGCGACGGGAACGCCGCGTCCAGGGAAGCGCCCTACGGCAGCTTCCTGATGGCGGCGATGATCTGCGAGGTCGACCAGCCCGGCACCATGGGCACGCGCAGCACGCGGCCCCCGGCAGCAACGACTTCACGGGCGCCCACGATGTCGGCGTCCGCATACTCGGACCCCTTGACGAGCACGTCCGGCCGGATCAGGAGAATGGTCTCCAGCGGTGTCGGTTCGCCGAATATGGTCACCGCGGAAACCGGTCGCAAGGCGGCGATTAGCGCCGCGCGGGCGGCCTCGGGCAGGATCGGGCGGCCGGCGCCCTTCAGGGCCCGGACCGAGTCGTCGCTGTTGAGAGCGACAATCAATTCGTCGGCGCCGGCCGCGGCCTGCCGCAGGCTCTCGAGGTGGCCGACGTGGACCAGGTCGAAGCAGCCGTTGGTGAAGGCGATGGTGCGCCCGGCGGCGCGGCAGGCCGCGGCCCAGCCGGCCAGGTCGCCGCGGGCCAGGATGCGGCCGCGCTCGGGGGCGGCGGTCATCGGCCGGCGTCCTTTGCCGGTCCGGGCAGGGCGCCGGCCGGCAGCACGGCGCGCAGCTGCTCGAGCGTGACGGCCGCGGTGCCCAGCTCGCGCACGGCCAGCCCGGCCGCGTGGTTGGCCAGGCGGGCGGCCTCGAGGTGCCCCGCCCCCGCCGCCAGGCAGGTCGTGTAGACCGCGATGACGGTGTCGCCGGCGCCGGTCACGTCGTAGACGGTGGTGGCCACCGCCGGCAGGTGGTGCTCGCCGCCGTCCTGCAGGTACAGCGCCATGCCGTGCTCGCCGCGCGTGATGAGCAGCGCCTCGGCCCCGGTCAGCTCGAGGATGCGCGCGCCGGCGCGGCGCAGGTCGTCGCCGTTGGTGATGGCGTGCCCGCAGGCCTGCTCGGCCTCGCGCTGGTTGGGCGTCAGGGACGTGGCGCCGCGGTACTTCGCGTAGTCGCCGCGCTTGGGGTCGACGACGACCGGCACCTTCGCCTCGCGGGCGGCGGCGATCAGCGCCGGCAGCGACGAGCCGGTGAGCACGCCCTTGCCGTAGTCGCTGAGCACGATGCCGTCGAACGGGCCGCCCTCGCGCAGGCCGGCGACCAGGGCCGCGAGGTGCGTGTCGTCGATGGGCGCGTCGTTCTCGCGGTCGGTGCGGCACACCTGCTGGCTGTGGGCGATGATGCGCGTCTTGAGCGTGGTCGGTCGGCCGGGGTCGGCGACCAGGCCGCCGGGCTCGATCCCGCGCTCGGCCAGGAGGCCGCGCAGCGTGGCGGCGGCCTCGTCGCGACCGCACAGGCCGAAGAACATGGCGTCGGCGCCGAGGGCGCGGATGCCGGCGGCGACGTTGGCCGCCCCGCCCAGCTTCCAGGTCTCCTCGCGCACGCGCACGACGGGCACGGGCGCCTCGGGGCTGATGCGGTCGACGCTGCCCCACACGAAGTGGTCCAGCATGGCGTCGCCGACGACGGCCAGGCGGCGGCCGGCGATGCGGCCGAGGGCGGCGGTGGCGCTCAGGGGCTTGTCAGGCGCGTTCATGGGGGCTTTCTTGTGGTTCCGGCGATCAACGGCGCAGGCGCGCGGGGGCCGTCGGCAACCTATCACCCGCCCCGGCGGGTGTCAACGCGGCCGGCGCAGCGCGGCCGTCGCGGAACGCCCGGCCCGGTGCCCGGCCCGACACAACCAGGAGCGGTCATGGACAACAAGACTCCCCCCCAGCAGCAGCGCATCACCCTGGACCTGGGCGAGAAGGAAGCCGAGGGCATCTACAGCAACCTGACGCTGATCTCGCACAGCCCGCACGAGTTCATCCTCGACTTCGCGCGGCTGGTGCCGGGCGCGCCGAAGAGCAAGGTGCACGCGCGCATCATCATGACGCCACAGTCGGCCAAGGCCCTGCAGCTGTCGCTGGGCGTGAACGTGCAGCGCTTCGAGGAGACGCACGGCGAGATCAAGCTGGCCGGGCAGCCGAACACGGGGCCGAACATCGGGTTCCAGACGAACTAGCGGACCCGGCACACTAGGCGCTGACCTGCCGCCGCAGGCGCGCCGCCGCGAGCGCGAACACGGCCACGAACCAGAGCGCGAGGCCCGCCAGCATCGGCAGCGTCTCGGCCAGGCCCCACCCGCGCCCGACCAGGCCGTGGAAGACGGTGATGGCCTGCCCCGTGGGCAGCGCCTTGCCGATCGCCTGCATGAACGAGGGCACGACCTCGAGCGGCCACCACAGGCCGCCGATGGCGCCCAGCGCCATGGTCAGGCCGCTGCCCAGCCCGTCAGCTTGCGGCCCGGTGCGGGCCAGCGTGCCCAGCAGGATGGACGCCGACGAGGCGAAGGCGGCGAACAGCACCACGACCGCGACCAGCGCCGCCGGCGAGTCGCCGTAGTCGAGCCCGAAGGCCAGCGCGTTCATCCCCAGCAGGATGGCGCCCTGCACCAGGCCCACCGCCATGCCCCCCAGGAAGTAGCCGGCGACCAGGTCGACCGCGCCCGCGCGGCTGATGACCAGCCGGGCCAGCGTGCGGTCGTGGCGCTCCTGCACCAGGTCCTTGGCCGAGACCATCATGAACATGAGCATGAAGAACAGGACGTAGGCCGGGCCGACGTGCTGCGCCGAGCGCGTCAGGCCCCAGTCCTGCGTCTGCAGGCGGCCGAGCGTGGACGCGCGCAGGCGGACCCGCGGCTGGTCCCAGGACGCGGCGAAGGCCTTCTCGTCGAAGGCCGCGGCGCCGTCGCGCGCCGGCTCGGTCCCGGGCGCGGCCACCAGTGAGCGGGCGGCCTGCTCGGTGTTCATGCGCAGCAGCGAGCGGTCGATGACCGAGCGCGCGGTCTGGCTGCTGAGGCGGTTGCCGTCGACCGTCAGCTGCAGGTCGACCTTGGCGCCGCCGGCCATGGCGGCGCTGAACCCGGCGGGGATGCGCAGCACGGCGGTGGCCGACCCGTTGTCGGTCAAGGCCCGCGCGCGGGCATCGGTGGCGGCCGAGTCGACGACGACGACCTCGAAGCGCTCGTGCGCGCGCAGCGGGGCCAGCAGCCGCTCCACGGCCGGGCCCCGGTCCTGGTCGAAGACCGTTACGCGGCGCTTGGGCGGCGTGCCGTTGCTCCAGTCGCCCATGAGCATGCCCATCATGTACGAGAAGACCATCGGCATGACGATGAGCCACACCAGGCCGCCCCGGTCGCGCACGGTGCGCAGCAGACGCAGGCGCACCATGGCGCCGACCACCTGGAGGTTCATGCCCAGCCTCCCCGCTTCACGCGCGCGTTGAACAGCACGAGGATCACCACGAGCAGCACCAGACTGGCGCCCGCGAGCACGAGCAGCGGCGTGGCGATGCCGGACAGTCCCTCGTTGCCGCCGATGACGCGACTGAACGACAGGTTCGCCCAGTAGTTGAAGACGTAGCGGCCGGCGCCCGCGGCCCACGGCGGCAGGTTGTCGACCGGCAGGAAGTTGCCGCCGATCATCCCCGAGACCAGGATCACGGCCGTGCAGAGGTTGTCGAGCACCTTCTCCCGGCTCACCAGCAGCGCCAGCGCCAGGAAGAAGCCCGCGGCCGCCGTGCAGGTGAGCACGATGACGATGGGCAGCGTCCAAGGGTCGGGCCCGAGGTTGACGCGGAACAGCAGGGCGCCCACGCCCAGAAGCACCGACAGCATGACGAGCCCCTGCGCGACCGAGGCGATCCACTTGCCCACCACGATGGGCCAGGCCGGGCCGGGCCCCAGCAGCTGCCGCTGCAGCGTGCGTCGCGCGCGCTCGCGGTGCAGGTCGCGCGCACCGGCCGCCACCGCGAACATCAGGAAGAAGACGGCGAAGCTGGGCAGGAAGTAGTCGAACAGGCTGGTCTCGCGCTGCTCTTCCTGGCCCGTGGGCACCTTGTCCGCGACCGCCAGGCCGGCAGCCGCCCCCTGCAGGGCGCGCTGCAGCGCCACCTGGTGGTCGAACTGGCGCACCAGGAAGTCGAATGCCCGCTCGCGCGCGGCCGTCTGGCCCGGGTCGCGCAGGCGCGTCCAGATGTCGGTGACGTCGCCCTCGAGCAGGCCGTCGAGGCCCAGCGAGTCGGCGCCGATGGTCATGTAGTCGTCGGGCCAGAGCGCGCGGAAGGCGGCCTCGCCGGCCTGCACCCGCAGCACGCCGCGGCCGACGATCTCCTCGACGATGCCCGCCTTGATGTCGCTCGACGGGTCCTTCCAGACCTCGACGACCAGCGAGTCGGCGCGGAAGAACGCGGTCAGCGGGTCGTCCGGCAGCACGAGCGCGGCGGCCACCTTGCCGTTGCGCACCAGCGTGTCGGCGGCCAGCGAGTCGGCCCAGACCGGGGCGAAGAAGCCCGACTTCTCGAGGCCCTCGAGCAGGCGCGTGCGCATCGACTCGGGCACGTCCTCGGCGACGATGGCGACCGGGATCGCGCTGATGCCCTTCTTGCCGAAGACGCCGCCGCCGAACGACAGGCCCATCACCGCGGTCAGGGCCAGCGGCAGCGCCACGTTGACGACAAGGGCGCGACGGTCGGCGGCCATCCGTTTCAGGTCGCGACGGGCGAACACCCAGGCGCGCGTCATGGGGCGTCTTCCCGCAGGCCGCGGCCGGTGAGCGTCAGGTACAGCGTCTCGAGGTTGGGCCGCTCGATCTCGAGTTGCTCGAGGGGCAGGTCGTTGGCGCGCAGCCACTCCTGGATGACCGGCAGCAGGCGGCCGCCGTCGGGCGTGCGCACCTCGAGCTTGCCGCGCCGCTCGCCGATGCCCGTGCAGCCGGGCCAGCCCGCGCCCGCGGCGCGGAACGCCTCGTGCCGGTCGGCCGGCAGGCTGAGGCGGATCAGGTCGGCGTCGCCGATCTGGCTGATGAGCGACTCCTTGTCGCCCAGCGCCACGAGCCGGCCGCGGTCGATGACCCCGATGCGGTCGCAGAGCTGCTCGGCCTCCTCCAGGTAGTGCGTGGTGTAGATGACCGTCAGCCCCTGCCGCCCCAGCTGCGCGATGAGCTCGAGGATGCGCGAGCGCGCCTGCGCGTCGATGCCGACGGTTGGCTCGTCCAGGAAGAGCACCTCGGGCTCGTGGATGAGCCCGGCCACCAGGTTCAGGCGCCGCTGCATGCCGCCGGAGTACGTCTCCACCTTGCGGCGGGCCGCATCCACCAGGTCGGCCATGACCAGCAGTTCCTCGACGCGCTTGCCCAGCGCGGCACCCCCCAGCCCGTGCAGGCGGCCCCAGAACATGAGGTTGTCGCGCGCCGTGAGGTCGGTGTAGAGCGCGATCTCCTGCGGCACGACGCCGATCAGGCGACGCACCTCCTTCGCGCCCGCGGCGACGTCGTGGCCGCCGATGCGCACCTGCCCGCCGTCGGCGTGCAGCAGCGTCGAGAGCACGCCGATGGTGGTCGTCTTGCCCGCGCCGTTGGGCCCGAGCAGGCCGAAGAGCTCGCCGCGCGCGACGGAGAACGTCACGCCGTCGACGGCCTTGTGCGAGCCGTATTTCTTGACCAGGTCGCGGACTTCGATCACGGGCGTCCCTCCGGGTTGCCGGCCCCCGCCGGCGGCTTCGTCTTCCAGCGCCGGTGCGTCCAGAAGTACTGCGACGGCTCCCTACGCACGGCCGCCTCCAAACGTTGCGCATAGGTTTCGGTCAGGCGCTGCACGGCCTCGGCCTCGCCCCAGGCGGGGTCGGCCTCGTAGGGCGGGCCGATCTCGAGGCGGTGCCGGCCGTCCGGCAGGCGGAAGATGACCGCGCTGACGACCGGGGCCTGCAGCTTCCAGGCGAAATAGCCGGCGCCGCGGTAGAACGAGGCGGGCGTGCCCAGGAAGGGCGCGAAGCAGCCGTCGGGGCCCGCGTCCTGGTCGGCCGCGAGGCCGATGACGTCGCCGCGGCGCAGGGCGACGACCATCTCCTTGAGCGGGCCGCCCGCGCGCAGCGTGCGCACGCCGGCGCGCGCGCGCGTGGCGTTCAGCAAGCGGTCCGACTGCGCGTTGGACTGGCTCTTGGCCAGGAAGGTGATGGGCAGGCCCTCGGCCCCGAGGCGCGCGGCGAGCAGTTCCCAGTTGCCGAAGTGCCCGGTCACCAGCAGCACGCCGCGCCCGCGCGCCGCGGCGGTGCGGTAGTGCTCGAGGCCCTCGATGTCAACCCAGGCGCGCAGCGCCTCGCGGTCGAGGCGGCCGAGCAGCAGGAACTCCATGAGGTTCAGGCCGAGGTGGCGGAAGAAGGCGGCGGCGACCGCGTCGCGCGCGTTGTCATCCAGCGTGTCGCCGAAGGCCCGGCGCAGGTTGTCGCCCACGACGGCGCGGCGGTACAGGCCCCGCGCCCAGACCAGCCCGCCCAGCCCCCGGCCCAGGGCAAGCAACGCCCGGCGCGGCAGCAGCGACCCGAGGCCGGCCAGCGCGCGCAGCAGCGCGTAGTCTCGTCGTTGGCGGGCGGGCGAAGCCAGGGTCGTGCCTCCGGGCGGGGTCCGTCGGCGACGGGTCGGCGCGCGCGCCCGGCTGTCCCCCGTCAGCCTGCGGCGAGTCTACGGGCCAGCCGCCCGCCGGGCAACCGGTGGATCAGTCCGGCCATCTCCAGCGCCGTCAGGCCCGCCACGAACCCGTGCTCGTCGCCGGGCCACCGGCGGCGCAGCTCGTCGCGCGTGCAGCCGCCGAGGTCGAGCTGGCCCCACAGCCAGCGGGCGGCGGCGTCGGC
>CAINDZ010000475.1 GCA_903847545.1 uncultured bacterium
AAGTCGAAGTGATGGGGGCGTTATTGATTCCAGATGGTTTTCATCCTTATTCCCATGTAGACTCGGGCCTTGTCTCAGGACAACCGATCGCCGGTTGTCCGGCCCTGTCCCGGAGGAAACGACATGACTCGATTGGCGAATGTGCGTCCCATCCTGGCAGCCCTGACCCTGGTCCTTGCCGCCACGCTCTGCGCCGGACCGGCAGCGGCCCAGCTCGAGGGCGACACCATCTACGCCTCGATGGGCTTCCCGCCCGGCAGCCTCTTCTTCACGCCCGGCACCTCGGCCGTCGTGGGCCCGGCCATCGAGTTCCGCCTCAACCAGCCCAGCGGACCGCTCTTCGAGTTCGAGTTCTCGGGCAACATCCTCTACATCACGGCGGTGTCCGGCGGCAACATCATCTCCCAGTCCTCACCCATCACGTTCTCGGACATCGACTGGCCCGGCGACCCGTCGGCGTTCATCTCGGGCGCCTTCCTCTACCCGGGCTCGGCGGTGGTCACGCAGGCCGGCGTCAGCTACACGCAGCACACGCTGACGGTGAACCTGTGCTGCGGCGTGTGGCAATACGGAGCTACGGCGACCATCGAGCTGTATCCCGAGAGCGGGCTGGTGCCGAGCGAGGGCGAGACGTGGGGGGCGTTGAAGGCGCTGTACCGCTGACGCGAATCGATGAGATGTCAGGGTCGCCTTCCGACGGGGGGCGGCCCTTGTCTTTGTTCTCGGCGGCGCGCGGGGCCCCCATTCTGCGGCCGGGCGACGGGCCATGGACGCGCCCGCCGCTTCTCTGGTAGGGTGGATCGTCAGCCATCCCGAAGCACCGCCACCAGGAAGGAATCGCCGCCATGTCCGACACCCCGCTGACCGACGCCCTCGCCGGCCGCGGCCGCCTGTTCGGCTTCCCGTCGGGCTACTGGTTGCTGAACGTGATCGAGATGTTCGAGCGGCTGGCCTACTACCTGGTCCGCTCGGTGGTCGCGGTGTACATCATGCAGGCGGACGACCCGCACGGCCTGCACTTCACCGCGGCGCAGAAGGGCATGATCTACTCGCTGTGGTTCGTATTCCAGTCGATCCTGCCCACGTTCACCGGCGGGTTCGCCGACCGCTACGGCTACAAGCGCAGCCTCTTCATCGCCATCACCGGCAACGTGCTCGGCTACTGCCTGATGGCCACGCAGCGCAGCCTGTTCGGGTTCACGTTCGGCATCGTCGTGCTGGCCAGCGGCACCGCGTTCTTCAAGCCGGCGCTGCAGGGCAGCCTGGCCCAGACGCTCGACCGCAAGACATCTTCCCTGGGCTGGGGCATCTTCTACTGGGTGGTCAACGTCGGCGCGGCCATCGGGCCGGTGCTGGCCAACCTCATCCGCCACGACTACTCGTGGCAGGCCCTGTTCTTCAGCGCGGCCGCCGTCATGTCGCTGAACTACCTGATGCTGTTCACCTTCAAGGATTACCAGAGCGGCGCCGACAAGACCGCCAGCGCCGGCCAGGTGCTGGTCCGCACGCTGCGCACGCTCGGCGACTGGCGCCTGGCATGCTGGCTCGCGATCATGAGCTGCTTCTGGCTGATGATGTACACGCTGTGGGACCTGCACCCGAACTTCCTGACCGACTGGAACGACTCGGGCGGGCTGGCGGCGTTCTTCCGCTCCTCGCCATTCCTGCCCGACAAGTGGGCGATAGCCACCGACCGCGGCCTGCAGGTGCCGCAGGAGATCCTGCTGAACCTCAACGCGGTGATGATCGTGCTGCTCATGATCCCCGTGTCGTGGCTGGTGCGGAAACTGAAGACGCTCGAGTCGATGGTCATCGGCATGGGCATGGCCACCGTCGGCATCCTGGTGGCCGGCCTGACCAACCTGGGCGGCGTGTTCCTGCTGGGCGTGGTGGGCTTCTCGCTGGGCGAGATGCTGACCGGCCCCAAGAAGAACGAGTACCTGGCGCTCATCGCCCCGCGCGACAAGAAGGGCCTGTACCTGGGCTTCGTGAACATCCCGGTGGGCGTGGGCGGGCTGGTCGGGTCAAACCTGCAGGGCTACTTCTACGGCAACTTCGGCGAGAAGGCCGTGCTGGCGCAGAAATACCTGGCCGAGCACGTGCCCGGCGCCGCCGGCTGGGACGGCAAGCTGGCCTCGCTCGACGCCGCGGCCGGCGTCGCCCGCACCGAGGCCTTCGCGAGGCTGCAGCAGGTCACCGGGCTGGACGCCGCGCAGGCCACCACGCTCTTGTGGGAAACCTACGACCCGCACGTGCGCGTCTGGCTGCCGTTCGCCGGGATCGGCGTCGCGGCGATCATCGCCCTGGTGTTCTTTGCGCGCGCGGCGCGGCGGTGGGCCGACATGGATGCGTGAGGGCGCCGTGCAGGCGGACCCGCGCCGCCCAAAACCGCCTTGCCGCCCCCCGCGAAATTGCTGTAATTTCCCCTCCTGACGACGTTTCGGCGGGGCGCCTTCCCGGGCGCCCCGCCCCATCGCGCCCCCCGGCGCACATGCCCAGCCAGCAGGAGACCCACGTGCAGACGCCGAGCGGCAGGAACTTCAAGCGGACCCTCGTCACCAGCGCGCTGCCCTACGCGAACGGGGACATCCACCTGGGCCACCTCG
>CAINDZ010000476.1 GCA_903847545.1 uncultured bacterium
CTGCTGGAAGTGGACCAGCTCGTGCACGACGACGAAGTCGAGCTCGGCGATGGGACGCAGCATCCCGCGCGCCTCGGCGGGAAACTCTCCGTAGTCCACGCCAGAGCCCAGGCCGAAGATCTCCGCGCCGATCACCAGGCCGTGCTCGGTCGACGTGCCGCCGGAGCGGAAGTGGCCCGCGACGAACGTCACGTCCGGGAACCAGGCCTGCGGCGCCAGGTCGCGCAGTCCGCGTAGCGCCGCGCGCAGCTCGGGCTCGCGCGCGGCGATGGCGTCCGCAAGCGTGTCCATGCCGGCGTACAGGCGCGGCAGGTGCGCTACCGTCACGGCCTCCGTCTCCACGTCGCGGATCTTGCGCAGCGCCAGGAAGTCGGCCAGGCCGTCCGAGCCGGCGTCGAAGTAGCTCTCGGCAAGGAGCCGCACAGCCTCCGGCAGTTCGTCGTCCGCGGTCGGCAACGGCAGCAGCGCCGCGAGGCGCCGCAGGTCGCCCGTGAGGAAGCGGGCCGAGTCCGGGTCCGCGTGACGCGCGCGAAACGCGGCGGCGTTCGCGTCGACGCGCGCCAGCAGTGGGCGCCAGCGGGAATCGGTCGTGAGCGGCGCCAGGTCGGGGTCGCCCTCCACCTCGGACCGGTCGCGCCAGCCTGCGGTCACGGCAGCCTCGACGGCGTCCAGCGCCGGCGCCTCGCGGCCGGCGCGCGCCAGCAGGCACGCGGCGTTCAGGTGGCAGCGCGCGGCGAACGAGGGCTGCGCGGCGGCGGCTTTTTCCATCAACATGGCCGCATCCTCGAGACGGCCCGCGTCCATCGCGGCCCAGCCCTGCCGGACCAGGCTTGCCGCATTCGTGACGCGGCCGGCAAGGACCGGGGTTGCGGGAGCAAGCGCACCCAGGACCAGCGCGACGAGGATGGGGGTGAGCCTGTGTGACTTCATGTTCGATCCCTGTGCGTTCACGGCTTGGTGGACTGTGGTGACGGAAGGGCGTTCTACGTCTGGACGTCCGCCCGGGTTGCAGGCGCCCTGCTGTCGGCCCCGTTGGTGCCATCGGCGCGGCACTGTCGACAAATCGGCGGAAAGGGACGATAGTCGCGGTGTCGTCCGTGTCATGATCAGGAGGGGATGCCATGCGTGCACCCGTGGCCGTCATGCTGCTGGCCGCAACCACCGCGCCGCTCGTGCTCGACACGCACGTTGTTCGGCGCGACAGCTCGGCGACCTCCTTCGAGGTGGCGCTGGGCGGCGCCGACTACGCGGACATCACGCGCGGCTGCGAGGGCGGCATCATCGACAAGGATCGTCGCCACATCCGCGAGCGCGGCCTGTCCGTCACCCACGAGTTCACAGGCCCGCTGGTCCTGGGCATTCGCGCGACGGAAGTCACCCGGACCCATTACGACGGGCTCGAGTCCCGGTATTGGCGCTACAACCCGCACGTCGCACTCGAGAAGGACCACTTCGGCGCCGGCCTGGGCTGGTTCACGGACGACAGCGGGATGTGGGACGAGGACCTGCCGCCCATCAGCGCGCACCTGCGCTTCGGCAACCCGCGGGAGGCCCCGGCCGCCGTGTTCAGCATGTTCGAGGACGTGCCGGCGTACAGCCCGGCTGGTGCAGCCTTCCTCGGCCTGGCCTATGAGCCGCGGCCCTGGTTGCAGGCCCGCGCGGGGATGGGTTTCGGCACGCCGTACGACCAGCCCGGCGCCGCGGTGCGGTGCCGCGTGCTTTTGCCCCACGGCCTGGCGGTCGGCGCGGCGTTCCGGGGCGGCGCGTCGCAGGGGATCAACGAGAATGGCTTGGCGGTCTCGCTGGGCTGGACCATGGTGCACAAGCGCACGGAGGTGCGCGAGACGATGAGCGAGGCGCGCGAGGACAGCGCGATGCGCGCGGACGAGTTGAAGGAGTTGCGATGATGAACGCATCCACCATCCGCTTGCGGATACTTGTGCCGGCCGTCCTCGTGGCGCTGTCGGCGGCGGTCATGCCGCGCGCCGCGGCGTTCGCGGCCGAGGCGCCCGTGGCCGACGCGACCTACGTGGCGCAAGTCAACGCCTTCGTCGACGCGTGGCACGACGACGCCGCCCACGCGCGCCTGGCCTACTTCGACAAGATCGCGCCCGACGGCGTCTACATCGGCACCGACCGGACCGAGCGCTGGACGCGCGACGCGTTCAAGGCCTGGGCCGCGCGCTTCTTCGAGC
>CAINDZ010000477.1 GCA_903847545.1 uncultured bacterium
ACGTGGCCGCGCGTGCGCAGGCCGTCGAAGATGGGGAACGAGACGGCCAGCGCCGCGCTCCAGTAGGGGCCCTCGGCCTTCAGGCCGTCGATGTCGTAGGCCCGCTTGCCGGCCGCGGCGTGCAGGTCCAGGCGCGGCTTGTCGTCAGCGTTGTAGATCTTCACGAGGTCCGCGCGGATCGCGCGCTCGTGCGCGATCGCGGCCAGGTCGGGCCGGTGCTCGTACGCGGTGGCCAGCGCGGCCTCGTAGTCCGGGAAGACGGCCGTGGTGTCGCCCGAGTCGAGGCGGCCCACGGCGTCGACCGGGCGGTCGGCCGCCAGCACGAACCGCAGGCGCTCGCAGGCGGTGCGCACCGCGTTCGCCGTGCGGATGGCCTGCGGCTTGACGTTCTGCAGCGCCACGCGCGCGGCCAGCACGTCGTAGTCGGTGGCCGTGCCCTCCTCGTAGCGGCGCTGCGCCTCGTCGGCGTGCTTCTGCTTCAGCGCCACGTCGCGCGCCGCCAGGTCGGCCAGCTCGTGCGCCAGCAGCACGTCGCCGTAGGCCGCGGTGGCCTCGACGATGGCCGCCTGCCGTGCGCCCTCGGTCTGGTCGCGCGCCCCGGCCATGCCCTCCTTCGCACCGTGCACCGCCGCGCCCACCTGCCCCCACGTGAACAGGGCCTGCGACAGCGAGGCCTCGCCGTACTTCACGTCCTGCTGCGGCGGGAACAGGCCGCCGAACAGGGCGGTCTGGCTTTCGTCGCGCTGCCGCGAGACGGCGCCCGACAGGCTGATGTGCGGCAGGGCGCCCGCGCGCTCCTGCACGTACTTGCCGTGCACCCACGCCTCGTACTCGCGCGCCGACTGCACGCCGCGGTGCTGCGCCGCAGCCAGGCGCGTGGCCTGGTCCAGCGTCAGGCGCAGCGTGTCGGTCGCGGCCGGCGTCGCCACCGCCGCCGGGGCCGCCGCATGCGCCGTCGCGGGGGCCAGCACCGCCAGCACGGCCGCCAGCGCCAACACCGCCGACACCACGCCCGGCGCGGCGTGCTTCGCCGCGTCCATCTCGGCCACCTTCGACCGCTTGCGGCGGCGGGCCACCAGGTCGTCCAGCAGCGAGTAGACCACCGGTACCACGATCAGCGTCAGCATCGTCGACGTGATCAGGCCGCCGATCACCGCGCGACCCATCGGCGCGCGCATCTCGGCGCCCGAGCCGATGGCCAGGGCCGTCGGCAGCATGCCGAAGATCATCGCCAGGGTGGTCATCATGATCGGGCGCAGCCGCGTGCGGCCGGCCTCGATCAGCGCCTCGCGGCGATCCATCCCGCGCTCGCGCAGCGTCTTGGTGTAGTCGATGAGCAGGATGGCGTTCTTGGTCACCAGGCCCATCAGCATGATCAGGCCGATCAGGGCGATGATGCTGATGGCGTCGCCGGTCATCGCCAGCATGGCGGCCATGCCGACCACCGCCAGGGGCAGCGAGAGCATGATCGACAGCGGGTCGATGAACGACTCGAACTGCGCAGCCAGGATCAGGTACACCATGATGATGGCCAGCAGCAGCGCCTCGCCCATGTAGCCGAAAGACTCGGCCATGTGCTCGGAGTCGCCGGTCAGCACCACGCGGTAGCCGGGCGCCATGTCCAGCTTCGCCACCGCCTCCTGCACGATCTTGCCCGCGGTGCCCAGCGCCACGCCGTCCAGGTTGGCCGAGACCATCACCTGGCGCGCCAGGTCCTGGCGGTCGATCTGCGACGGCGTGGTGGCCATCTCGTGGCGCACCAGGTCGCCCAGCGGCACCAGCCCGCTCGAGCCCTGGCTGCCCTTGGCCGACAGCCGCAGGGCGTCGATCTGCGAGACGTCCGCGCGCAGCTCGCCCGGCAGGCGCACACGCACCGGCACGGCGTCGCCGTCCTCCTCCTCGTAGTTGGTGACGGCCTGGCCGCCCACCAGGGCCGAGACGGCGCTCGTGATGTCGCCGCTGTTCAGGCCCACGTCGGCCGCGCGGTCGCGGTCCACGACCAGGCGGTACTCGGGCGTGTCGGTGTCCAGCGACGACTCGATGTCGACAATGCCCGGCACGGCGTACAGCTCGTCCTTGAGGCGGGCGGCGTACTCCTTCAACAGGCCCAGGTCCTCGCCGCGCAGGCCGATCATCAGCGGCTTGGCCTGGTCCATCATCTCGACGCCGGTCAGCGAGACCTTGATGCCGGGCACCGCGGCCAGCTTCTCGCGCACGTCGCGCTCGATCTCGTCCTGAGAGCGCTTGCGCTTGCCCTTGTCCACCAGGTCGACGAAGACGGCCCCGTCACGGACGGTCCCCGCATCGCCGGCGCCGATGGTCGCGTACGTGGTCTCGACCTCGGGCAGGTCGCTCACCACGGCCAGCACCGCGCGCAGGCGGCCCTCGGTCTCGGCCAGCGAGGCGTCGGGCGCCGTCAGGAAGCCGGCGCGGAACTCGCCCTGGTCGTGGCCGGGCATGAACTCGGACTGCAGCGTCCCGAAGATCGCCATGCCGCCCACGAAGGCCAGCGCCGCCACGGCGACGATCGTCTTGCGGTGGTCCAGCGCCCAGGCGATCAGCGCCCGGTACTTGTCGGCGGTGCGGTCGAACCAGTCGTTGAACCGGTCCAGCGCGCGCGCCACGGCGTTCCGCTTGCCGGTGCGGGCCACGTCCGGGTCGTACCAGCGCGAGGACAGCATCGGGTCCAGCGTGAACGACACGAACAGCGACACCGCCACGGCGAAGGCCACGGTGATGCCGAAGTCGCGGAAGAACCGTCCCACGATGCCCTTCATGAAGGCCACGGGAATGAACACCGCGATGATCGACATCGTCGTCGCCAGCACGGCCAGGCCGATCTCGGCGGTGCCGTCGCGCGCGGCCTTGTGGTGGTCGTTGCCGTGCTCGAGGTGGCGCACGATGTTCTCGCGCACCACGATCGCGTCGTCGATGAGCAACCCGATCGACAGCGACAGCGCCATCAGCGTCATCGTGTTCAGTGACATGCCCGCGAAGTTCATGACGATGAACGACGAGATGACCGCGATCGGCAGCGTCAGGCCGGTGATGACCGTCGAGCGCCACGAGTTCAGGAAGCAGAACACGATCAGGATCGTCAGGATGGCGCCGATGACCAGCGTCTCCTGCACGTCGCGCACCGACTCGCGGATGGCGACCGAGCCGTCGCGCACGACCTCGACCGTCGCGCCCGCGGGCAGGTCGCGCTCG
>CAINDZ010000478.1 GCA_903847545.1 uncultured bacterium
CCGCAGCACCGGCCACGACAGCACGCCCACGCCCGCGAAGCCCAGCAGGATCGAGGCGACCAGCGAGAACGTCGGCGGCTTGCGGTCCAGGACCAGCGTGATCGACTCGCCCCACAGGGGCATCGCCGCCACCAGCAGCGCCGCGAGCCCCGACGAGGCGCGCATCTCGGCCCAGGTCACCAGGCCGTTGCCGCCCACCCACAGCAGCACGCCGCTGCCCGCCAGCAGCACCCATTCGCGCCCGCGCGGCAACACGCGTTCGCCGCGCAACCGCGCCCACAGCAGCAGCACCGCCGAGGCGGCGAACACGCGCATCATCGCCATCGTGAAGGGAGGGAAGCTGCCGTCGCCCGACACCGCCAGGCGGATGCCGAGGTAGGTGCTGCCCCAGGCCAGGTAGACGACCAGCAGGTTCAGCAGGCCGCCGCGGTCAAGCGGGCGCGGATTCGCCACGGGCGCTCCCTTCGCCCCGCGCGGGGGCCTCGACGTGCCCGGCGTGTGCCTCGACGTGCCCTGCGTGGGCCAGCCGCTCGGCGTGCGCCACCTCGCGCCGCGCCAGGACGATGGCCGCCAGCGCGGCCGCCCAGGTGATGCCGAAGATGCCCCACCAGATGCCGTCCAGTCCGGTGTGCCAGACGCGCGTGGCCAGCGTGAACACGACCAGCGGCGCGACGATCTGGCGGCCGAGCCCCAGCCACAGGGCCAGCACCGGCCGCTTCAGCCCCTGCAGCGCCGACAGGTTGATGAACAGCGTCACGTAGGCGAACCCGATGAAGGCGGCGATGCGCAGGTAGCGCACGCCGATGTCGACCACCGCGGCATCGGTGGTGAACCGCCCCATCAGGAACCGGGCGCCCGCCAGCAGCATCACGCACCCGAGCGCCGACAGCACGGCGCCTGCCGCCAGTGCCGTACGCACGGCCTCGCGCACGCGGTCGAAGCGCCGGGCGCCGCCGTTCTGGGCGGCCAGCGTCAGCGTCGCCACGTTCAGGCCGATGGCCGGCAGCAGCAGGATCTGCTCGATGCGCGTGGCCACGCCGTACGCCGCCACCGCCTCGTGCGAGAAGCGGCCAAGGTACCAGGTGATGACGAACACGCCGATGGCCATCGTCATCATGCCGCCGCCCGCGGGCAGGCCCTGCTTCGCGATCGCCGCCAGCACCGCGCGGTCGGGGCGCCAGCGGGCGCCCTCGCTGCGGCGCACCAGGCCCGTCCGCCGCAGCCGGTGGGCCATCAACGCCACGCTGAACGCCTGGGACACGATGGTGGCCAGCGCCAGCCCGCCGATGCCCATGGCTGGCACGCCCAGCCCGCCGAACATGAACCACGGGTCGAGCCCGATGTTCAGCACGCAGGCCAGCATCAGCGCGTCGCGGAACGTGCGCGTGTCGCCCTGCGCGTTCAGCAGCGAACTGAGCATGTGGATGCCGAAGATGAGCACGGCGCCCGGCAGGATCACGCGCATGTACTGCAGGCACAGCGCCAGGTCGGCCTCGCGTGCGCCCAGCAGGCGGTACAGCGACGGCATGACCAGGTAGCCGACCAGCGACATCAGGACGCCCATCACCGCCGCCAGGACGAGGCCCTGGGCCCCGACCAGCGAGGCGCGCCGCCGGTCGCCGGCGCCCAGCGCGTGCCCGACCAGCGCCGTGGTCCCGGTCGAGAAGCCGCTGCCGACCGCCACCAGCATGAAGAAGACCGGGAACGAGAACGACAACGCGGCGAGCGCCTCGGTCGAGAGCCGGCCCGCGAAATAGGTGTCCACGACGTTGAACATCGTGTTGAAGAAGAACCCGACCGCGGCGGGCACGGCCAGGCGGCGCACGAGCCCCGGGATGGGGGCGGTGGTCAGGTCCGAAGGCGGGCGGTTCCCGTTCAAGGTGACTCCCGGGTTGGCGTGGATCCGGCGCAATGTACGCCCGAACGTCGCCGGGCGACAGGGGCGTGTGCCTTGACCGGCGGGCCGGTCGCGGTATAGTTCGGGCTGCCCGTCCGTGCGCGGACCCCCGAACCAGGCAGGAGCCCATGATCCCCCGCTACGCCAGCCCCGAGATGACCCGCATCTGGTCCGACGAGAACCGCTTCCGGCTGTGGCTCGAGGTCGAGACCACCGTCTGCGAAGTCCGCGCCGAGCTGGGCCAGGTCCCGGCCGAGGCCGCCCGGGCCATCCGCGAGCGGGGCGGCTTCGACACGGCCCGCGTCCTGGAGATCGAGGCCACCGTCCAGCACGACGTCATCGCGTTCCTGACGAGCGTCGCCGAGCACGTGGGCGAGGAGTCCCGCTGGGTGCACCAGGGCATGACCTCCAGCGACCTGCTGGACACCGCCTTCGCGCTGCAGGTGCGCGAGGCCGGCGCCGTGCTGCGGTCGGCCCTGGTCGAACTGCTCGACGCCGTCGAGGCGAAGGCGCGCGAGCACCAGGACACCGTGATGATGGGCCGCTCGCACGGCATCCACGCCGAGCCGACCACCTTCGGGCTGAAGCTGATGGTCTACTGGGCGGCGCTCGAGCGCGGCCTGCGCCGCCTGGACGCCGTGCAGCAGGACATCGCCTGCGGCCAGCTGTCGGGCGCCGTCGGCACGCTGGCCCACCTCGATCCCGAGGTCGAGGCCCGCACCATGGCCCGCCTGGGCCTGGCGGTCGACCCCGCCTCGACCCAGGTGATCCAGCGCGACCGCCATGCCGCCTGGCTGGGCGCCGTGGCGCTCCTGGGTGCCACCATCGAGCAGATGGCCGTCGAGATCCGCAACCTGCAGCGCACCGACGTGCACGAGGTCGAGGAACCGTTCGGCCGCGGCCAGAAGGGCAGCTCGGCCATGCCCCACAAGAAGAACCCCATCGTCAGCGAGAAGCTGACCGGCATGGCGCGCCTGCTGCGCGGCTTCGCCCACACGGGGCTCGAGAACGTGGCCCTGTGGCACGAGCGC